>PKXR01000054.1 GCA_003133485.1 Candidatus Dormiibacterota bacterium | reverse complement strand
ACTCTGCCGCCTTGCTCACCGGCATGTTCTCCCGTTCCAGATCGGCCAGTTCCTACTTACCATAGTGCCAGACGGTCCAGCTACACCACCATCGCCGAGTGAACCTTCACGGTCCCCAGCTGGGGTGAAAGGTCCGCTGGATGTGGACCCAGCGGCGGCTCAGCGGAAGCGCTTCCGTTTAGCACCATCAGCCAGCAGGTACGGGATACGTTCTGCGTTGGGGCACCCAGTACCTTTTGACGGATGGGTGGAGGAGCAGCGCGCCTGGCCCGACCGGCACTGAGGCTGGTAGTACCGGTGCGCCACAGTCTGTTGGCGTGGGTGGTGCTGGCGGCCGCAGCGGGGGTGGCCCTGCCCCAGGGCGCCCGGGTGCTCAACCCCCTGGTCCCGGTGTTCCTCGCCGGCCAAGTTCTCGGAGTCGCGCTCAATCTCACGCCCGGAGAGGTGCGCGCAGCGCTACGCGGCACCCGTCTGATTGGACTGGCGCTGCTCGTCCAGTGGACGGTCCTGCCAGGCCTCGGGCTCCTGTTGCACCTGGTCGCTCCTACCCCGCTGCTCGCGACGGGGATCATGATCTGTGCCGCCTCTCCGGCGGAGATCACCAGCGGACTGATGGCGACAATCGCCGGCGGCGACACCGCGGTGGCCATGGCCTGCATGTCGGGTTCGTTGGCCCTCTCGATCGTCCTCACGCCGTTCTGGCTGGCGGTGAGCCTCGGGTCAGCTGTCCACATCAACGCGAGCTCGCTCGCGCTGGAATTGGTGCTCTCCGTCCTGCTCCCGTTAGTCGTCGGCATCACGCTGCGCTCACGATTTCCCGCAATCGCGCGGTGGCGTCACCTATTTCTGGATCTGAGCGCTTCGTGCCTGGTATTGGTGGTCCTTGCCGGAGCCACCAGCGCCNNGCTCTTCTGGCGGGCGGTGGCCTCGCCGGCTGGGGATTCGGCCGGGTACTCCGTTTGCGCCGCCGCCAGGCAATCGCGGTGGGCTTCCCGATTGGGATCCGGGAGTTTGGCGTGGCGATTGCGGTCGCCGTGGTGGTCGCCCCCCGCTCCGCGGCGGTCGGCGGCATCTACGGGATCCTGATGGTCGCGGTCGCCGGCACCCTGGCATCCCGCATGAGTGCCCGCGTCAGGGCACGGCCCCACAACGATTGAACCGAATTGCCCAGTCTTGGGGACGCTGGCCTCAGCGCACCAGAAGAACAATCACGAAAACCGCCACCAGATAGAGCAAGTAGAGGCTGACGTGACCAGACTGGAGCCGGCCGGCCACAGCGGAGATTCTACGGGACACGCCAATTACAGGTTGGTACACGTAGGCTTCCACTGGCTCGACGACACGCCGCACGTACCGCACGGAATGGGCGAAGAATGGGGCCTGGTGATAGTCGCGCTCGATAGCGCGCCGGTCACGAAACACCCCGCCAAACGTGGAGCGAAATAGATTGGTGAAGGCGGTAGAGGTGTACTGCATCGAAGCCCGGTACTCGCCTCCAGCTCCCACCCACACTTCTTTCTCACGCCGCGCACGACGGCCCAGCAAGCGGAGTGCTCCTGCTGTAAGCGCGATGATGCAGACCAGACTCAGGAATATATACGTGGGCGAAATAAAGGCGTAGTTAAAGCTGGTGGGCACGATCACCATCCCATTGGCGTGCAGAATCTGACTCAAAAACGTTCCCCCCACCTGAATCGGCAACGCAAATTGGGCGGGGTGCAGAAAGAACGGCGGCAGCAGCGAGTTGAGCAGACCCGGCGTGTGGATTGCGCTTTCCGCGGAGGCGGCTGCCGCTCCGATTCCGAGTGGTGGCAGCAAGGCCGTGACCACTGCCACACCAGCAGTCAGCAGCATCCCCAGCCTCATGGTGATGGGCACCTCGACAGCGTGCGCCGCCCGTCGGCTTCGGGGAGCTCCCAGGAAGGCACCGCCGAAGACGCGGACATAGGCGGTGGCGGCCAAGGCGAAGGTCAGCGTGAGCAGCATGCCCGCCGCCGCCATGTAAACCCGACTCTCGGGAGTGTCTAGCACACGAGCGCGGATCAGCATCTGCAAGCCAAGCCACTCAGTCTGGAACCCGTTCAGCGGAGGAATTCCAGCCAGTCCCATGGCCCCTATGAAAAACAGCAGAGTCGTCCAGCGCATGCGCCGGGCCAGGCCGCCGAGACGGTCCATGTCAAGGCCGCGGGCACCGACGTCGACACAACCGGCGCCCATGAACAACGTGCTCTTGAGGAGGGCGTGGTAGAGCGCGTGGAGGACGACCACCACTAGCGCCGCCGCCGCCAGCAGTCGGTGGTGGCTGCTCGAGAAGACCAGCGACACTCCCAGCATTGCCACCATGAAGCCCAGATTCTCGACGGTGCTGTAGGCGAGCATTCGTTTCAGATTCGGCACCAGCAGGGAGAACAGGACTCCGTAGGCGGCGGTGACCACACCCACTCCCAGAGCTAGGTAGCCCCACCAGTCGGCCGGCGATGGGAGCAGGGTGACGACCGTCAACACCAAGCCGTAGATGCCCATCGAGACCACGATGCCCGAGAGGGCCGCCGACACATTGGCCGGGGCTGCGGGATGCGCCTCGGGCAGCCAACCCTGGAGGGGGACCAGTCCCGCCTTGACTCCGAACCCGATCAGGAAGAGAACGAAGGCGGCTGAGGCCAGAGCTCCACTCGCCACCGGATGATGAGCCAGGGTTGCGAATGACACCCCGCTCCGCAGCGCTCCCACCGCGATGAAGCCGACCGCCATGGCGACGAAGCCGATCTTCGCCAGCGACAGCATCAGGAACGCCGCCTGGGGGCGCCCCGGGCGATCGAACTCCAAAGTGACCAGGATGTAAGTGGCCATCACCATCACCTCCCAGGCCAGCAGGAAGGAGAAGGCGTTGGCTGCGGCCAGCAGGAGCAGGATGGAGGCGAAGCAGAGGTTGAGCAGGCTGTGCAGGCCGGACTGCCGGAGCGGGCCGCCCACGTGCGGAGCGTACCCCGCGGTGTAGAGTGAGATCCCCGTACCGACCACGCCGCTCAGCAGAAGAAATGTGCCGGCCAGCGGGGTCGCCCGGAAGGCCAGGCCGCCGATCGGCGTGCTGATCGGTAGGGTCAGACTGGCCTTGGCCCCGCCCAGCCACACAGCTGCCGTGACCACCGCCAGCAAGCCGGCGACGATCGCCGCTGCCACCGAGAGGTCTGCCAGGAAGCGCCAGCGTAGGACTCCGATCCCCATCAAGCCGGCTAGGACGTAGCAGACCACCGCCGCCGCCAACAACTCAAGCGCCACCACGGTCCTCATGATCGGCGCGATACCGTTCGGTGGCGCGTCCCAGGGCCAGCAGTAGACCGTGCAGGAGCGCCTGCGGAGTCGGAGGACATCCGGGCACGTAAGCGTCCACCCGGACCAGCTTGTCCAGCGGTCCCACAGTCATGGGACTGTCGGCAAAAATGCCACAGCTGATCGCGCAGGCTCCGGCGGCGATGACCAGCTTGGGTACGGGCATGGCGGCATAGGTCGCCAGAAGCGCCTCCTTCATGTTGCTGGTCACAACGCCGGTGACGAGGAGCACATCCGCGTGCCGTGGCGTGGAGGTGAAGAACAGACCAAGTCTTTGCAGGTCGAGATAGGGGGCACTCAGCATCTGCAACTCGGACTCGCAGCCGTTGCAGGAGCCGGCGTCGACGTGGCGGATGTGCAGGGAATGACGAAACAGCCGAAGAGCCGCTTGCTGCACCGCACTGGCCTCCGCGACGAGCTGGACTGGAGCCAGCTTCTGACCTTCACCCCACCTGAGCGTGGCTCGCAGATGGTCACGATTGCCAACCGCCACTCGGGGATCGTTGACGCTGGTGAACGCCTCCGGCAGCCGGCGCGTGCAGCGCCCACAGAGAATGCAGGCGCCGGCGTCGAAACGAAGTTCACCAGCCGTCTCGGTGCCGGTAGCCTCGATGGCCGCCGTCGGGCAGAGCGGGCCGACCTCTAGCGCAAGGGCTGGGGTGAGACCCTGCCAGCGGAGCCGGACGGCCGAGGGGGCCTCCTCCTCGCCGACGACCCCGGGAGCGGGAAAGCGAGTAGTGCGGACCCCGGTCCTGATCCCCTTGGCAATCCAGCGGCTCATCGGTCGAACTCCGCAACTGAGATGGCGAAGCTCGCCTCGATCACCGGGTAGTCGGTCAAGTTGTTGCCACTGCCACACGCGTGCGCGAAGGGATGCCAGTTCACGACCGCCGGCGGCCGTGCCCGCCATCGAAGCACCCTTCCCTCCTGGTCCAACTCCACCCAATGGAGGGTCTCGCCGCCTGGTGCCTCGGCCCAGCCGAGGCCTGAACCCGCGCGCCAGGCAGGCGGATCCGGCTGTTCGTCGGCGGCGGGCCATCCGTCTAGCAGCTGCCTCGTGATCGAGAGCGACTGCCCGACCTCGGCCGCGTGCACCTGGAAACGCGCCTCGGCGTCGCCGTCGGGAACGGTGGGAACGTCGTATTCAACTAAGCCGTAGGCAGCGTACGGGTGGTCGCGGCGCACGTCGCGGTCAATCCCTGACGCGCGCCCCACCGGCCCGACCAGGTTGTGCTCTGAGGCATATTCCGGCAGCAGGATGGCGGTGGTGTCGAGCCGATCGACGAAGGTGGCGGTTTGCTCCAGCAGCCGTCGCAACCCCTCCGTCCTCTCCCACCACTCTTCCGCTCGCGACCTCAGCTGGTCGCGGTCGCTGGCGTCCAGCTCCACTTCCATACCTCCAACTCGCAGGACGCCGCGCTGATAGCGGTGGCCTGTGAGCCGGCTGGCGGCTCGCAGAGCTTCCTCTTTGAGTAGGCCATATTGGGCCGCAGCCACCAACAGTCCAGTGGCCTCGGCGAGCCGGCCGATCGTCCCGAAATGGTTGTAGAGGCGCTCCAGCTCCCCCAGGAGGGTGCGGGTGTATTCGGACGTAGGGCTGACTGAGGCCCCGACTACCCGCTCTACCGCCCGGGTAAAGGCCAAGCCGTTGGCAAAGGCGCTGGTGCCGGCCAGGCGCTCGGCCAGTTGAATTGCCCGATCGGCCGGTTGGCCTTCGGCTAGCCGCTCGATAGCCCGGTATTTGAAACCGAGCCGGAGGTCCAACTCGACGATGTCCTCTCCACCGGAAGAGAAGAGAAACTCGGCTGACTCCTGGGGACCACTGCGAACCGGGCCAAGTGGGAGTTGGAAGACTCCCTGGCCAGTCACAGCCAGCCTTGGCGCGGCGTGCGGCGGGTGACGCAGCGGACCCGCCGGAGCTGGCATGTCGCGCATGGGATGGTGATCCGTGGGCCAACTGTGCAGCCGCAGCGGACCCGGGCCCGGGTGGCCAATCGGCTCGAGTCCGTGCATTTCGAAGATCTCGCGCTCGAACCAGCTGGCGGCGTGCACCTGGGGGGTCAGTGAGGAGAACGCCAGCGCGCTCAATTCGGTCGAGAGCAAAATCCAGGCCGGATCACCGACCATTTGAAAAATCGCGGTGAGGGTGACGGGCGACTCAGGTGCAGTGGTGGCAAAGAGATCCGACAGAGTGGCGCGGCCCACGAGGGCGGTGACCCGGTCCCGGAACTCGTCCTCGGCGCAACGGGCATAGCCTTCGTCCCCATTTCTCCACTCCACCTTCAGCCCCACCTCTATGGCCCAGAGCTCGAGTGCACCGCTCATCGGCTGACCACGTGACTGGCGCCAAACAGCAGGGCATGCAGCGGCGCCGGGATCCAGAATCCCAGGATCAACACCGCTGCCAAGAGAGCGAATCCGGGCAGCAGCACTGCTAGGCTCAGTTCAGATCGGGGCTGCAACTGCTGGGCAGTGCCGTCGCCGAAGGTCATCTGGCTAAATGGCGCAACCAGAGCAATGAACCCGACCACCAGCAGAGCTGCGATGAGCGCACCGGCACCCCAGTTCGACTGTCCCAAGGCGCCGCGGACAATCGAGAACTCGGATACGAAAAGACCAAAGGGGGGCGCCCCACCAATCGCCAGGGCACCAACGATCACCAGCACAGCGGTGGCCGGGGCGACGCGCACCACGCCCCGGACCTCCGCGATGGTCGTGGTCCGAAAACGCAGCAGCAGATTGCCTGAGTTGAAGAACATGAGACTTTTGGCCAGGCTGTGGGTGAGCATCTGGAGCAGCGCTCCCAGCACCGCTAGCGGCGCTCCGATCCCGAAGCCGGCGGCAATCAGACCCATCTGCTCAACTGACGAATAGGCCAACAGGCGCTTGAAGTTGCGCTGCGAAATCAGGAATACGACGCCCACGGTCATCGACAGCAGGCCGAATCCGAGGAGCGCTGCGTGAAGGTCGGCGGCCCGAGCGCCAGCTGACGGGGTCGCCAGCGAGAGGACGCGGACGATGGCCAGCATCGCGCAATTCAACTCGGCGCCCGAAAGCATGGCGCACACGGGCGCCGGTGCCTGACTGTGCGCATCTGGCAGCCAGGTGTGCATCGGCGCCAGCCCGGCTTTGGTTCCGAAGCCGACCAGCACCAGTAGGAACCCGAGCCCTGCCAGAGCAGGTGATAGATGCGATCCCGCGGCCCCTAAAACCGGAATGGAGAAGTTGTAGGCGGAACCGAGCGCTGCAATGCCCGACGCATACAGCAGCAGAAAGCCCAGCAGCGCGATCAGCTCGCCGGCCACCGCCAGGATCAAGAACTTCCAAGCCGCCTCCAGAGGCTCGCGGGAGCCGTAGAAGTCGACCAGCGGTGCGGAGGCAAAGGTCGTAGCCGTCACCGCCGTCCACAGCAGCGCCAGGTTGCCCGAGACGGTGGCTAGCACCATGGTGAAGGTGAAGAGGTGGAATAAGGAGAAGTACTTGCGCAGCTCACCTGGCCGGAGCACATGACCCTGCTCCGAGGAGCGAAAGTAGGCGACCGAATAGGCGCCTGCCAGCGCCGAAACGAACATCACCACCAGCAGCACGATGGCGCTCAGGTCATCCAGGTAGAGCCAGTCACCGAGGGCCCGAATCGGCCCGCCGCTGAGCAGCCGGGCGATCAGCGTCAAGGCCAAGCCGAACGTGGTGAGAGAGCTGGGCAGCACCATCGCGTAGCGGATTCGGTCCTGACGGACTAAGGCACTGGCACCCGCGGTGAGCAGCGGCACCGCCAGCAGCCAGATCAGCAGCGCAGAGTTGATCATCCGCGCAACCGAGTGAGTTCCGAGGTGTCAGTGGTTGAGACCTCCTGGTGCATCCGAGCGACCAGAAAGCCCATCACCAACACCGCGATCAGGACGTCGAGAACAATCGCGAACTCGATCAGCAGGCTCAGGCTCGGCGCCAGCACAAGGCCAACCAGCAGAAGGCCGTTCTCCGCGGCCAGGAGTCCTGCGACCTGCAGGATGGCGTCGCGCCGGGCGGTGGTTGTGAACAACCCCAGGAGAAGGACTGCCAAAGCGATGCCCAGAACCGATTCCGGCAAGAGCTGGTGGGTAAAGGGAATCCTGGTAGCCGCGATGAAGCCGGTCAAGGTCAGCCCCGCTCCGATCAGCAAAGCTGTGGGAAAGCGAACGTAGTAGGAAGTCTCCCGCCTTCCCGCCATCGCGAAGGCGGTTCGGCGCCGGAGAATCTGCGGCACGATCACGCCCTTGACTACGATGGTCAGAACCCCGAACAACAGCAGCCCGAGCAATCGGGAATCTGCGAAAAGCGCGATCGCCAGTCCGCCCAGCAGCCATGACTGAACCGCGTAAGCCGAGACGGCGGAGCGCAGCTGGCGCGCCACGATGAAGACGAAGGTGACCAGCAGGATCAGGGCGGCAAGGATNNGATAACTTCAGCCAGCACTGAGCGATCCTCTCGGTGGGCACGCGGGCCGCCGCGTCAACGTCCCACCGTGTAGAGCACCAGTCCCAGGAAAGCCAGTACAAAGCTGCCTCCCAGGTATTCTGGGACGCGCAAGATTCGTATCTTGGCCAGTGCAGATTCGATGCCCACCAGCAGCACCGCGGCTCCCAGCATCTTCGCGGCAAGCGTAGCGATGGCAATCGCGAAGGCCGAGAACGTGATGGCGTCCGCCAAGCCGAGGGGGAGCACCAGCACGTTGAGCCAGACGATGAGCAGTACGAAGAGCTTCATGTAACCGCCCCACTCCATCAGGGCCTGGTCCGGCCCTGAGAACTCGAAGAGTCGGGAGGATTCGATCATCGAAAGCTCCTGGGAGCTGTTGGGGTTGTCGATGGGCAACCGTCCGGCCTCAGCCAGAACCACCATCAGAAACGCTGCGGCCACCAGTGCGTGACTGGGAACGATGTGCGACGCGCTGGTAAACAGCGCCCCGTTCACGACGAAGGGAACTGTGCCTCCCGAGATGAAACCGACAGCGAAGAAGACCACGATGAAGGTCGGCTCTGCCAGTGAGGAGACGAAACGAGAGCGGCTGCTCCCAAGCCCGCCGTACGGACTGCCACTGTCCATCGCCGCCAGGTTGGTGAAGAATCCCCCGATCCCGATCACAAACCCGCTGCCCACCATATCCGCCATCAGAGCCCAGCTCAGCGGCATGGCCGTCAGGACTGGGATGAGCATCGCGAACGCGATGGGGGTAGCGAAGACCACGTAGGGGGCAATCCGGAACAGGAATGAGGCGTTGGGAGTGACCGTGCGCTCCTTGCCCAGCAACTTCATCAAGTCGTAGTAGGGCTGCAGGAGTGACGGGCCGCGCCGCGACTGCACCTTGGCCTTGAGGTTTTCAATCACTCCCTTCAGCAGGGGCGCGAGAGCAATCACTGCCAGGATGGCGATGACCTGCCCGATCGCGGAGGCTACCATCGGACCGTTGATGTGCTGGCGACCGCCAGCACCGTCAGTGACCACGGCGGGTAAGGCAACGGGAGGCTCCTGACTCGGCTTCTATCCAGATGGGGTAGAAGCCATCACCCAGCCCGGCCGGGTTACGCGGGCCTCATCGCGCTGCGCGGACCGTTTGTACCGGTCAGCCCCGCTCCGTGTCAAGCTTTGTACCTGACTTCGGACACTCGGCACCTTTCCTGACTGGCGACTAGCCCGGGCCTGGGCGTGGGACGAGGGGCGGCGGACCATAACAATTGGAGGTGAGGCAGGCAAGATGGAAGTCAAGGAGTTGGGGCACCTTGTGCTCTACGTGCATGACATCAAGCGCTCGGCTGAGTTCTACGGCGAGGTGCTCGGCTGGAAGCGGATTTCCCCCGAGGGGCTGCCGATTGCCGCATTCTCCAGCGGCCGCACCCACCATGAGTTGCTGCTGATCGAGGTGGGCGCGGAGGCCCAGGAACTTCCCCGAGGTCGACACGTTGGGCTGTACCACTTCGGGCTCAAAGTGGCCGACTCCGACGAAGAGCTGAAGGGGGTCCTAGACCACATTCAGAAGCACGAGGTGAAGTTGGTCGGGAGCGCCGACCACACGGTCACCCACAGCCTCTACATCGAGGACCCAGACGGCAACGAGATCGAACTCTATTCCGACGTGGCCGAGGCCGACTGGCGGAGCGACCCCCACCTCTTGCTTGCTCCGATCCGGCCCTTGACGCTCTGAATCGCCGCCGTCGTCACGGGAGCTACTGACCCGGGAGTGCGCCGCAGATATGCTTGGAACCTCCGGCGCAGGAGGGTCTCGCGGTGGAGCTGTCGGCAGGCTGCGACGAAGGAGAATCTGGGCAGCGTCCAGGGTGCGAATTCGGTGTTTTGTGGCCCCATGGGGCGGGAGGGTTGACCCGATGAAGAGGCAATTGCTCGCGACCTGCCTTGGCGCTCTGATGCTGACCGCGGNNCCGGCGAAGCCGGCACTCAAACGGCCACGGTTCTGGCCCAGTCCGCCGCCACGATCTCCGGCTGCGCCCCGAGCCAGCTACATCTGTACAGGGCCGGTGAGCTCACGGTAGCGACCGACGCTCCCGCCTACACCCCCTGGTTCGAGCACAACCAACCCAGGAACGGTAAGGGCTTTGAAAGCGCGGTGGCGTACGCGGTCGCCAAGGTATTGGGCTTCCCGAAGCGCGAGGTGCACTGGACGGTCGAGCCCTTCAACAGTTCTTACGCGCCCGGACCGAAGACTTTCGACTTCGATATCAACGAGATTACGGTAACCGCGGCCCGGGCCCAGGCAGTGACCTTCAGCGAGGGGTACTACAACGACCTCCAAGCGCTGATCACGGTCAAGGGCTCAGCTATGGTGAGCGACCACTCGCCGACCCAGCTGCAGACGTACCAGTACGGTGATCAGGTCGGGACCTCCAGCCTCACCTTCATCGAGCAGAAGATTCAGCCCACCCAGACCCCGTCGGTTTACGACAACCTCAATGACGTCGCCTCCGCGCTCTCCGATCACACCATCCAAGGCTTCGTCACTGACGCGGTGACAGCGCAGTACATGGCCGCTTCGGGCGAGGTCAAACATGGCGAGGTAGTAGGTCAGTTCCTCGGCGACGCTGAGCAATTTGGGCTGCTCTTTGAGAAGGGCAATCCCTTGGTGACCTGCGTCAACAAGGCGATCACTCAGCTCAAATCCAACGGAACTCTGAGCCGGCTGCAGACCAAGTGGCTGGGTATCTACTCCAAGATCCCCACCATCCAGCCCTAGCCAGGCTGGCGGGCCACCACGTCCGTGAGCTCCGATCCCGGCGGCTTCGACCAGGGTCCGCTCATGGTCGCGGGGGGCCCGCTGCCCACCAGCCTAGGCGGTGGTCGGCGCCGGACGGCTCTGCACGGTTGGCGCGCCATCGCAGTCGCAGCGGCGAGTTCGGCGGTCTTCGTGGCCCTGCTGGCGGCGCTCTTCTTCTTCGCCCCCGGCAGTGCGGTGGTCCGCCGTTTCTTCTTCAACATCCCGGACGCTCGGGTGGCCTTGTTGGGCAATCCGCGTGGGGGGATCTTTTCGGAGCTTTATGCCTTCCGCCTCAACATCGAGATCTTCCTCGTGGCCGAGGTGCTGATTCTGATCCTGGCGATGGTCATTGCCATGGTTCGCCAGCTTCGCGGTCCTGTCACCTTCCCCCTCCGGATGCTGGCCATCGCCTACACCGACTTCTTCCGAGGAGTGCCGCTGCTCTTGGTCGTGTACGCAATTGGTTTCGGTGTCCCCGCCCTGAACCTGGCCGGGGTATCGACCCAGCCCACGATCGTGTATGGCCTGGTGGCGTTGGTGCTGTCCTACTCGGCGTACGTCTCGGAGGTCTACCGGGCCGGGATCGACTCAGTGCACCCGAGCCAGGTCGCTGCCGCCCGATCGCTGGGGCTGTCCCATGGCCAAGCGATGCGGTCCGTCGTGATCCCCCAGGCGGTGCGTCGGGTCATTCCACCCCTCCTCAATGACTTCATCAGCCTTCAGAAGGACACGGCGCTGGTGGCAGTGCTGGGCATCATCGAGGTCAACCGCGCCGCCGGGATCGTGAGCTCCACGGACTTCAACTACACCGGATACACGGTCGGCGCCTTCCTCTTCCTGCTACTCACGGTACCGATGGCCCGTTTCACCGATTGGCTGATCGCCCGGGACCGCCGCCGCCGCCAGGCGGGAACAGCTCACTGATGGCGGCCAGCCTGGCTCCACCCGACCCCGTCCTGGCGCTGCAGTTGGAAGGCGTGCGGAAGTCGTTCGACCACACCGTTGTGCTGAGCGACATCAACCTGGCGGTGGCTCCCCACGAAGTGATCTGCCTGATCGGGGCTTCCGGCTCGGGGAAGTCGACCCTGCTCCGTTGTATCAACCTCCTGGAGGAGATCGACCAGGGCCGGATCAGTTTCTTCGGCGTGGAGATCAACGCCGAGAACGTGGACGTCAATCAACTCCGCCGTCAGATTGGGATCGTCTTCCAGGCCTTCAACCTCTTTCCCCACATGACCGTGCTTCAGAACCTGACCCTGGCGCCGATCCGAGTGCTGCGTAAGCCCCGCCTGGAGGCGGAAGCAGCGGCTGACGCCCTGCTGCGTCAGTTCGGTCTCTTGGAGAAGCGCAAGGAGTACCCGGACCGGCTCTCGGGCGGCCAGCAGCAACGGGCCGCCATCGCCCGGGCGCTGGCGATGCAGCCCCGACTGATGCTGCTGGACGAGGTCACCTCGGCTCTGGACCCGGAGCTGGTAGCCGAAGTCCTCAACGTGATCAGGTCCCTCGCCCAATCCGGCATGACTATGGTGATCGCCACCCATGAGATGTGGTTTGCCCGGGACATCGCGACCAGGGTCTGCTTCCTGGATGGAGGCATGATTCTGGAGCAGGGACCCCCAGAACAGATCTTCCGGGAGCCGCAGCAGGACCGGACCAAGCAGTTCCTCCAGAGCCTGACCGACGCCGGTCGGCTCTAGGCCTTGGGCGCACTGCTAGCCGGCGAGCGCCTGGCGCCGGGCGCTCGGCCCCTCGCCGACCGCTCTCTGAGAGACCCACACCGCTCCGCCCTCCTGGAGATGGAGCGCGGTCGCCGCCGAGCGGGCCAGCTGAACCCAGAGCGGGGACTCCCCCTCGCAGCTGAGTTCCACGCGCACCTCGAATCCTAGGTCCAGCACCCGGAATACCCGAGCCTCCAGCGCCCCCAGCGCGGGCTGGAGTCCCAGCTCGAGGTCGTGGGGGCGAACCCAAGTTCCCCGGAACCTGGTCGCAGGCCCGAGGAAGGTGAAGACAAAGTCACTGGCTGGCTCGTCGTAGAGCTCTGCCGGGGTACCCTCTTGGACCAAGCGTCCCCGGTCCATGATCGCCAGTCGGTCGGCGACCTCCATCGCGTCGTCCTGGTCGTGAGTGACCAGCACGGTGGTGATTTGGACCCGGTCGTGAAGGCTCCGCAGCCAGGCCCGCAGCTCCTTGCGGACGGTGGCGTCCAGGGCACCGAACGGTTCATCGAGGAGCAATAGCCGCGGGCGCACCGCCAGGGCCCGCGCCAATGCCATCCGCTGCAGCTGACCACCGGAGAGTTGGGAGGGATAGCTGGCGGCCTCGCCTTCGAGGCGGACCAGCTCCAGGAGGTCTCCGACCTGCTTGCGGATCTCGGCCGCCGATTGGCGCCGGAGACGAAGCCCGAAGGCGATGTTCTCGAAGACGCTGAGGTGGCGGAAGGGAGCGTAGTGCTGGAAGCAATACCCGATGTCACGGGACCGGGCGGGCAGGTCGGTCACGTCGGCACCATCGATGAGCACCGAGCCTCCGTCAGGGCGTTCAAGACCGGCGATAACCCGGAGCAAAGTCGACTTGCCGCCTCCGCTGGGTCCGAGAAGCACGAACAGCTTGCCCTGCGGCACCTCCAGGCTGACCCGGTCCAGAACCTCGCGGGGACCGAACCGCTTGCTGACCGCCCGGATCACCACCCCGCTCATGCGATTGCCGCCCGCCGGCGCACCACCGTCAGCCCGGAAAAGACCACCAGGCAGAGCAGGGCCAGCACGACCGCGCCCGCATAGGCGGCCACGTGCTGGAAGTTCTGGTACTGGTCCTCGATGAATAGGGTCATGGTCTGGGTGTGGTCCAGGATGTCGCCAGAGACCACCGTCACCGCTCCGATCTCTCCCAGCACGCGGGCGGCGGTCAGGCTGACCCCGTAGGCGAGCCCCACCCGGGCGGACGGTAGCGTCACCCGCCAAAAGACGCTCCAGGGCCCGGCGCCCAGCGAGGTTGCCGCCTCCTCCTGGTCGACCCCTATTTCCTCCAGAACTGGGAGCACTTCCCGCACCACGTAAGGCAGAGACACGAAGGCACACGCCAGGAGGATCCCCGGCCAGGCGAAGATCAGCTGGATCCCGTGCTGGGCGAACCACGACCCGACCCATCCGGTCTGGCCATATGCCAGCAGCAAGGCCAGTCCGACCACCACCGGGGAGAGTGCCAGAGGCAGGTCCACCAGCGCGCCCAGGATCCTGGTAAACCAGTTCCGGTGGCGAGCGATGAGGATCGCTATCACCATCCCAAAGGCGGCATTCACCGGCACGGTGACCACCACCGCTAGCAAGGTCAGTCCCAGCGCGTGCAGCGCGGACGGGGTCGTAACGGCTGCCCAAGCAGCACCCAATCCGGAACTGAACGCGCGCCAGAGGATGGAGCCAACCGGGGCAAGCACCAAGACCGCGACATATCCGATCGCCAGCACGCGCACGGAGATACGGCCCACCTAGGCGTATCTCCTGGCGGCGTCGGCCCGGTGCCGGACCCAGGCCAGCCCCATCAGCACGGCCAGCGCGATGACCACCAGCACCAGCGCGACCGCCGCCGCGGCCGGAAGGTCGTAGCTCTGCACCAGCCCATAGATGCGCACCGAGGCCAACTCCGTTCGAAATGGGAGGTTGCCCGAGATCAGAACCACCGAGCCGTACTCCCCCAGCGCCCGGGCGAACCCCAAGCCTGCCCCAGCCAGCATCGCGGGCAAGAGTTTGGGCAGCAGAACCCGGCGGAAGATCGCGACGGGACCTGCTCCCAGCGAGGCGGCAGTCTCCTCTTCGGCCGGGTCGAACGCACTCAACACCGGCTGCACCGAGCGGACTGAGAAGGGCAGGGTCACGAAGGCCAGCGCCAACACGATGGCCCAGGGGGTGAAGGCGATGTTCAGGCCGATGGGACTGGCTGGACCGTACAAGCTGAGCAACGTCAAGCCCGCCACCACGGTCGGCAGGGCCAAGGGCAGGTCGATCACCGCATTCAGGATTCCCTTGCCGGGGAAGTCATCGCGGACCAGAACGAAAGCCACTAGCAGTCCGGTAACGGCGTTGGCGCCCACTACCAAGGCCGCCGTGATCACTGATAGCCGAATCGCCGCCAGTGACTCGGACTGGGTGACCTCATTCCAGAAAGTGCCCAGTCCGCCGGTGAAAGCGTTGGAGAGCAGGGCCCCCAGGGGCAGTAGGACCAGCAGGCTGAGATAGCCAACTGCCATCCCCGGGCCCAGAAAGCGGGGGCGCGCCCGGCCGGCGGGCCGGCGGGCGAGCACCCCGATTGCAATTTCAGCCACTGCTGGACGTGGATTGGCCCACTTCCTGTTCGCCCTTGGCCACGATTCCGGTGGTGGGATTGAAGAAGGTGTTGACCACGCTGTTCCAGCCCCCGAGGTAACCGATGGGGAAGAGGGTCTTCGGCTGGGCAAAGTGGAACTTCTTGGCCACTTTGGGGTCGACCGGCCAGAACCCCTGCTGAGCCCAGATGGCCTGACCGGCCGCGGACAGCAGGTACTCATCGAAGGCCTTGGCCGCCGCCGGCTGGGTGGTCTTGCTGATCACCGCCAGCGGATTCTGGATCAGGATCGACTGGGGTGGGATTACATAGGAGATGGCGGAGCCCGCCTTCTCCGCCTGGATAGCGTCGTCCTCGTAATCCAACAGCACATCGCCGGTGCCGCTGAGGAAATCCGCCAAAGCGGCAGAGGCGCTGGCGTCCTGGGCCGGGACATGTTTGAAGAGATTGAGCAAGTAGGCCTGGGCCTGAGCTTTGCTCTCCCCCAGTTCTCGCTCCGCGCCGTACGCCGCCAGGATGTCCCAGCGCGCCCCCCCGGATGTGAACGGGTTGGGGGTGAGTACGGAGATTCCCTTCTTCACCAGGTCGGCCCAGGTCTTGATATGGTCGGGATTGCCCTTGCGGACGATGAACACCACCGTCGAGTCGGTGACCATCCCTTTGTCCGCTCCGGACGCCCAACTCTTGGCGACGTCGCCGGCGGCAACTAGCTTGGCCACGTCGGGTTCCAGGGCCAGATTGGCGATGTCGGCGGGCTGGCCCGCAATCACATCGGACGCCTCGGTGCCCGACGGTCCGAAGGCCTGGGTGAAGGTGACATTACTTCCGGCCGCAGTCTTCTGATAGGCCGCGGTCAGGGCGGCGAAGGCGTCCTTGACCACCGAGTAGCCGACGATGTTGAGGGTCACTGGCGCGGACGCCGCGCCTGCCGCCAGCGGGGCTGTGCCGGCCAGGAGCAGCGCCGCGCCCAGGGTTCCGAGCGCCGCCCGGCGCCGCCAACTTGGGAACGGACGGCGCGCGGAAAGAGGTCCGGGGTTCTCCGTGGATGGGGTTTTGGGGGTGTGGTCATTCTTCATGGGTGTCTCTCCCTTTGATCTCGTTTGGTGACAGCACGCTGCCGTTACTCGGGGCCGCAGCAAGGCGGCCGGTCGGCGGGCCGATGGGTATCAGCCCGTACAGAGGCACCCGGGAAGTGGCCAAACGCGCTGCGACCGCCAGGAGCGACGGGATCGGTCAGTACCGCGGAACTCGGCGAATTTCAACTGTGGAGACCGCATTCGGTCTTGTCACTGTCTGACCAGCGCCCAGCCCGCGGATCCTCACCGGGCTTGACGGGACGAGTGGTGGGGCCGCACCCGATCGAGAGGTATCCCTGGGCCAGGAGAGGATGGACCGGGAGGTCGTGAGCAGCGATGTACCCTGCGATGTCGTCGTCCGTCCAGGCGGCCAGGGGGTTCACCTTCACCATCTGGCGGGCCTCATCCCAAGCCACCACCGGCGCGTGGGATCTAGTGGCCGCGTCGCTGCGCTTGAGCCCGGTGAGCCAGGCTGATTTGCCCTCCAGGGCCCGGAAGAGGGGCTCCACCTTGCGCCGCCGACAGCACTCCGCAGTGCCACAGGGCCAGGGGTCCGCGGAGGCATCCGGGTGGGTCACGGTCAAGTTGAGCCGGTAGCGGTCCCGGACCAGCTCGACGAACTCGAGGGTCTCTGGGAAGTGAAAATCGGAGTCGAGGAAGACCACCTCCAGCCCGGGATCGACCTTGATCGCGAGATCGACGATGACGCAATCCTGGAAGGAGCAGGCCAGAGCGACCCCCGAGCCGAACCGCTCCACGCTCCAGCGAATGGTTTCGACAGCACCCGCCTTCTCGAGGCGGGTCGATACCTTCGCGAGCTGGGCGGCGTCCATTCCAATCTCGCCGACCGTCGCCATCCGCACCTCCTGACTGAACCCGAGAGCCGGACGTCAGGTCCGGAATCACCATCATCCTAGTAGACTTACCGCGAGCACCTTAGCAAGCCTCCCCTGTCGATTTCAACCGGCCCCTTCCCGAGACCCCAGGAGAGCCAAACCCGGGAGCGCAACTTGACCCAAATCTTTCCGATCCCCGTCGCGCACTCTGGCCCACCCCCTAGGGTTGAGCCGTTGGGACCGGACTACCTAGATGTTCTGGAGAGCCACGCCGTCTTCGTGCTGCGCGAGGTGGCGGCGGAATGCCGCCGGCCGGCCTTGCTTTTCAGCGGAGGCAAGGATTCGGCGGTCCTGCTCCGTCTCGCCGAGAAGGCGTTTCGGCCGGGACCGATCCCCTTCCCGCTCCTGCACGTCGACACCGGGCACAACTTTCCTGAGACCATCGAGTTCCGCGACCGCCGAGTGGAGGAGCTGGGAGCAGAGCTCAAGGTGGGCTTGGTCCAGAAATCGATCGACCAAGGCCTGGTCGAGGACCCCGGCGCGGGGCAGTCCCGCAACCGAATCCAGAGCGTGACCCTGATGGACGCCATCACCACCCACGGCTTCGACGCCTGCATCGGAGGAGCCCGGCGGGACGAAGACAAGGCGCGGGCCAAGGAACGAATCCTCTCGGTTCGGGATCGCCACGGCAGCTGGCAACCGGATCGCCAGCGTCCCGAACTCTGGAACCTCTACCACGGCCGGGTCGGCGAAGGCGAGCACCTGCGGGTCTTCCCGCTCTCCGATTGGACCGAGATGGACGTTTGGCGCTACATCCGGCGCGAGGAGATGGAGCTGCCATCTATCTACTTCGCCCACGAGCGGGTGGTGGTGGAGCGGGACGGGATGCTCCTGGCGGTCTCGGAATGGGTGGTGCCCGGTCCGAGCGAGGTGTCGGAGCGGCTCAGCGTGCGTTACCGGACGGTCGGGGACGCCACCCTGACGGGCGCCGTGCGTTCTCGCGCTGCCACGATCGACGAGGTCATCGTCGAGATCGCCGATTCGCGGCTCAGCGAGCGCGGGGCGACCAGAGGCGACGACAAATTCTCGGAGAGCTCGATGGAGGACCGCAAGCGGGAGGGCTACTTTTGACCACCGGCACCATCGGCGCGCCGGTTCGGGTCGCCCACTCCAGCGGGGTGGCGCTGCTCCGGCTGGCGGCAGTGGGAGCGGTTGACGACGGCAAGTCCACCCTCATCGGGCGGTTGCTGTACGACGCCGACCAGCTCACCGACGACCAGCTGGCCGCGCTTAAGAGTGCCAGCCGCGCCCGCGGCCAGTCCTCGCTCAATCTCAGCTTCGCCACTGACGGCCTCAAGGAGGAGCGCGAGCAGCGGATCACCATCGACGTCGCCTACCGCTATGCGGTAACCCCCCGGCGCAAGCTGGTGATCGCCGACTGTCCCGGCCACCTGGAATACACCCGCAACATGGCGACCGGCGCCTCCACCGCCGACCTCGCCCTGGTGGTGGTGGACATCGCCAAAGGACTGCGGGAGCAGACCCATCGCCACACCGCATTGGCGCTCCTCTTTGGGGTGCGCCATCTGCTGGTGGCCGTCAACAAGATGGATCTGGTCGGCTGGGACGAGCGCATGTACCGCACGGTCTGCGGGCAGATGGAGGATCTGGCACAGCTGCTAGGTGGTGCCGAGGTCCAGGCGGTGCCCATCTCCGCCCTCCACGGGGACAACGTGGTGGAGCGGTCGGGCCGGGTCGACTGGTACCAAGGCCCGACTGTGCTGGAGGCGCTGGAACAGGTGCCCACCTCCACCTTCGCCGCCCACGGCACCAGGGGAGCTCGGCTCCCGGTCCAGACGGTCATCCCCCAAGCCGACGGATCGGTGCGGATCGCCGGGATGCTGACCGGTGCCGGACTGCACACTGGGGATGAGGTGGTGGTGCTGCCCCAGGGCCGCCGCAGCACGGTGGCCACCTTGGAGACGCTCAGCGGCGCGGTGGAATCAGCCCAGGCCCCGCTTTCCATTTCGCTCACCCTGGCCCACGGCTATCAGGTGCAGCGCGGGGACCTGATCGCGGCCGCCGCTGATCCCCCCACCGTCACCCGCGACCGCCTCACCACGGTGTGCTGGTTCGCCGAGCGCCGGCTCCAATCCGGGCAGCGCTTCCTCATCAAGCACACGACCCGGATGACGACGGCCGTGGTGTTGGGGATCGAGAGCAAGCTCGACCTAGAGACCCTCCGCCTAGTGCCGGCCCAAGAGCTCGCGGCCAATGACATTGGGGTGGTGCGCTGGCGATTCGCCGAACCCATCGCGGCCGACGAGTACCGCGATAGCCGGATCACCGGCAGCTTGATCGTCATCGACCCCGACACCAAAGTCACCTTGGCGGCAGTGATGATCGGGGCCCCCACCCTCAGCTAAACCCCGGCAGTGGTCTCAGGCCTGCGTCGAAACGTCATTGCTGCCTGAAAACGCGCGCTGCCGGCAAGGGAGTCGGGGTAACGGGCGAGCCAGGCTGCCCCATGGCAACGCCAAAGGTCCTCACCAACGTAAGATCGCCGCGTTGCTCGAGCGCATCCGATCAGCCGCACTCTAAGTTGCACAGTCGTTACGTGCTTCCCGTGGCGACGTCGGGGAAGCCCAAGTCCGGCGCGTACGCACCGGGCGCGATCGCGACAGCACGCGGCACCGCGCCCGTCCGCTTGCCTTGATGAATTCACTGAAAAACCCTGCGTTTAACAGCTAGCGCCGCTAACCCTAGGAGGACCGCATGAAGTTCGACCACCAGCCGCATCCGCGCACCACCGCCATCCTGGAGGGTAAGACCTCCGGCCCGGTCAAGGTCAAAGACCAGCTAGACCGGAGCAACGCCGCGGCCCGGGTCAACTCCTGGTTGGCGGTGAAGATCACCCAGGGCGTCGGCTCGATGTGGTGCGCCTACGTCTTCGGTATCATCGCCCTGCTCGGGCTGCCGGCTGCGCTCAAACCGGGCGGCGAGGGGATCATCGCCTGGATCGCTCAGACCTTCTTGCAGTTGGTGCTGTTGAGCATCATCATCGTCGGCACCAACATCCAGAGCGCGGCGGCCGACAAACGGGCGGAGAACACCTACGCCGACGCGGAGGCGGTGCTGCACGAGGCGATGCAGATCCAGGCCCACCTCGCGGCCCAGGACGAGGCGCTCAACTCGATCATCGCCGCCAGCAACGCCTGACCGCAGCAGTCCGTTACAGCCGTCCACCTAAACTGTTCTGCGATCGTCGGCTGTGACTGGCGAACGACGCGAGGATTGGAGGCATATGCCGTGTCCGGTCGGGCGGTCTTGGTCACCGGGGCATCCCGCGGCATCGGGCGCGCAACCGCTCAAGCCTTCGCGGCATTGGGAGACCGGGTCGCAGTCAACCATCGCGACTCAAAGGCGGAGGCCGATGAGTTGGTGCGCTCCCTACCCGGCTCGGGACATCTGGCAATTCAGGCGGATCTGGCTGATCCGGACGCGGCCAAACAGCTCGTGGAGGCCAGCGTCGCCGCGCTCGGCGGTCTGGACGTTTTGATCAATAACGCCGGGGTCAGCGTACCCCATGACATTACGGCCGACGACTTCGACACTTGGCGCCAGGCCTGGGACCGGACCCTGGCCGTCAACCTGAGCGGACCCGCCTTCGTCACCTACTGGGCGGTCCAGCAGATGCTTGGCCAGGGTGGACGGATCATCAACATCAGCTCCCGCGGAGCCTTCCGGGGGGAACCGGACCAGCCGGCTTACGGCGCCAGCAAGGCTGGTCTCAACGCATTCGGACAATCCTTGGCTCGAGCGCTGGGGGCCCACGGGATCGCGGTCATGACCATCGCCCCCGGCTGGGTGGCTACGGACATGTCCAAAGCAGAGCTGCAGCGACCGCAGGGAGCGGAGATCCTGAGCCAGAGCCCGTTCGGCCGCATCGCCCTACCGGAAGAGGTCGCCGCCGCCGCGGTCTTCTTCGCCTCGCCCGAGGCGGAGTTCACCAGCGGGGCGGTGCTGGACATCAACGGCGCGTCGTACCTTCGCACCTGACCCGATTACCGGCCCGCACTTCGGTACATAAAAGAGTCCGGCGCTCTTGACAGTCCACTCCCGGCCCGTCGCCCTGGCTTCGTTTCCGGTGCTCGAAGGTGTTCCCTAACCGCTCGCTCAGCCATGGACGCGGCAGACCCGTCCACTAAACCAGCGCGCCTGCTTACTGCGGCTTTGCTCCCCCGGCGGAAAGTCTCGGGTAGGCACCGAAGAGGCGCAGCTCAGCGGTTGCCGACGTCAGCGCCGTCAGGAGGGCCGGCAATCGCCGCGCGTCGGCAAACTCAGCGTCCACGTAGAAGCGGTAGTTGAACGGCTGCTCGGGTATCGGCCGGGAGTCAAGTCGGGTCAGGTTGACCTCCTCACCCGCGAAGACCTGGAGGACCCGGGCCAAACCGCCCGGGCGATGCTCCGCCACCAACCCCAGGGCCAGCTTCAAAGGTCCAGTTTCGGGGGCCGACTGGGGGCCCCGCCGCACCACCAGAAAGCGGGTGCGATTGCTGGGTTGGTCGGCGATGTCCGCCGCCACGATCTGCAGCTGGTAGCGCTCCGCCGCAGCCCGGCTGGCGATGGCGCCGTCCGCCGGTCCGCCCCGCTCGGCGACTTGCCGGGCTGCACCGGCGGTGTCGTGCACCGGAACCGGGGTGATCTGGTGCGCCGCCAGCCACCCGGCGCACTGGGCCAGCGCCTGGGGATGGGAGAGGGCGCGCTTGACCGGTTCCTCCCCTCGGCTCAGCAGGTGATGCCGGATGGAACTGACGTGCTCGCGCACCACCGTGAGCTCCGGATGTGCCCAGAGGAGGTCGGAGACCTCCTGGACCACTCCGGCCACACTGTTCTCGACCGGCAGCACCGCGGCCTCGGCCCGACCCTCTTCGACCTCGGCAAAGGCGGCAGCGAAGGTCGGGAGCCCCACGTTGGGGGCGCCCGGAAAGAGTTGCTGGGCGGCCTCATCGGAGTACGCCCCGGGCTCACCTTGATAGGCGATCGGACCGGTCGCCTCGGCACCGGGGCCGGCGTCGTTCAGGCCGGCTCCGCCGTTTCTCCCACCGCGACCACGGCGCCTCGGGAAGCCGTCCCAACCAGGTGGGCGTAGCGGGCGAAGGCGCTGGTTCCCGTCAGCGCCGGGCGCGGCGTCCAGGCGGCGGCCCGGCGGGACCACTCGTCGGCCGCCACGGCGGTGGAGATAGACCGACCGTCGACGTCGATGGTGACCTCGTCCCCATCAGCCATGAGTGCGATAGGTCCACCCACCGCTGCCTCGGGAGCCACGTGCCCGACCATCAACCCGTGCGTGGCGCCACTGAACCGGCCGTCAGTCATCAGCGCGACCGTGTCACCCAGTCCCTGGCCGACCAGGGCGGCGGTGACCCCGAGCATCTCCCGCATCCCGGGCCCACCCCGGGGTCCCTCATAGCGGACCACCACCACGTCCCCGGCTCTGATCTGCTGCGCCTTGACGGCGGCCATGGCCTCCTCCTCGGAATCGAAGACCCGGGCCGGGCCGGTGTGCTGCCGACGCTCGTGGCCCGCGACCTTGACCACGCCCCCCTCCGGAGCGAGGGGACCGTGCAGGATGACCATCCCGCCGGTCTCAGTGAGTGGGCGGCTCAAGGGCCTGACCACGTCCTGGTCGGGGGGTTCGGGGGAAGTCGATTCGGCGGCGCTGGCGGCCGCGGCCAGGGTCTGGCCGGTGCAAGTCCCGGCTTCCCCTTGCAGGAGTTCGCGCTCCAAGAGTCGGCGAGCCACCAGGGCGACTCCGCCAGCCTGGGTCAGGTCAACGGCGTTGTATCGGCCACCGGGCCGGAG
Source organism: Candidatus Dormiibacterota bacterium (assembly GCA_003133485.1). Next base: position 566 of record PKXR01000054.1, on the reverse strand, counting down.
GTCGGCAATCCAGGGGGTGCGCTGACTGATGACGTCGAAGTCGTCGATTAGCAGCGGGACGTTGGCGTCGCGGGCGATCGCCATCAGGTGGAGCACTGCATTGGTCGAACCACCGGTGGCCATGACCCCCGCCACCGCATTGTGGAAGGAAGCCGGGCTCAGATAGGAGCTGGGACGGCGATCCTGGCGCACCATCTCCACCACCATTCCACCCACAGCTCGGGCGATCGCCGGCTTGGCGGGATCGGTGGCCGCCACCCCGCCGGCCTGCAGCGGCGATACCCCCAGCAGCTCGNNAGCGCCAGGCCGATCGCCTCGGACACGGTCGCCATGGTGTTGGCGGTGAACTGCCCGCCGCAGGCGCCGGCGCCCGGGCAGGCCACGTCCTCCAGCTCCTTCAGATCCTGGTCGGTCATCCGGCCCGCCTCGACGCTGCCGATGGCTTCGAAGACGTCGATGATGGTCACATCCCGACCCCGGAATCGGCCGGGCTGGATCGCTCCACCATAGAGCAGGCACCCCGGCAGATCAAGGCGGGCCATGGCCATGGCGGCGCCGGGGATGGT
>PKXR01000144.1 GCA_003133485.1 Candidatus Dormiibacterota bacterium | reverse complement strand
CCACCAAAGGTGATGAAGACGCCCGATGCGGGCGCACGCTTTGGTCTTTCCTAGTCGTGTGCGGTCGCCGGGCTTGGCGTTTTCGCTGTTTCTTCCCCGTGTCTTCAACCGAGCGGAGCCCGGAATACGCGAGTGAAACTTCTGAAATGGCCTGTCTTACCTGGCCCGGCCTACTTCTCCGCTTCCGCTTCCTCTTCGCCGATCGGCTCGGGATTCAGCAGGGGTTCCAGCATCTCCCGCGCCTCCGCCGCTTGCGAGGATTCCACTTGAAGCTGCGAAGCCATGGCGCCCGCAGGCGACATGCCGGTGAGCCCACGCTCGCCCGCATCGTCGCCGCCCTCCATCACATATCTGATCCCGGCGTCTTCCAGCGTGGCTTTCCCCAAGTTGATCGCAAAAGGATCGCTGGTTTCCAGTACCGTGACCAGATCGACCTCATGTTCCCCCTTGGGGGGAACCGGCGGAAGCCCAGGGGCCAGAGCGACATGGCAATCGGAGCATTCCGAGAAACCATCGCGGTACTCCGTCAAGCATCGTGGGCAATGCATGGCCATTTCGGTGAACCCTCGATTGGTTCACTTACAGTATACTCCGGCCCCTGAGGCCGTTATGTACTTCGATTGACAAACACTATTACAGCAGCCGGAAGTTCACTTCCACATAGGCCACCACTACCGCCGGCTTGCCATTGACTTTCCCGGGGTTGAACTTCCACTTTTTCACCGCTTCGATGGCGCGGTCGTCCAGCCCCATGCCCAGACTTTGCCGGACGCTGATGTTTTGCGGTTGACCGTGCGTGTTTACTTCGATCCGCAGCAGCACCGTGCCTTGCACCCGAGCCTTGCGGGCGTCCTCGCTGTACTCGGGTTCGGTCTTCGACAGCAGTGTGGGCGCCGTCACTCCGCCCCCTATGCCGGTGTAGGCGACTCCGCCGCCGCCCTCGCCACCGCCTCTGGCCAGGCCGCCGAGACCCTCGCCATCCTCACCCTCGCCAACTCCGGCGACGAGATCGTCTCCACCACCTCTCTCTACGGCGGCACCTACAACCTCTTCCACTACACGCTACCCAAGCTCGGGATTGAAGTTAGCTTCGTCGAGAACCCGCAGGACGCCGCCGAATGGAAGGCCGCGGTGAGGCCCAATACTAAGGCGTTCTTCGCCGAGACGGTGGGGAACCCGAAGGGCGACGTGCTCGACTTCGAACTGGTGTCCGGCATCGCCCACCGCTTTGGCATCCCATTGGTGATCGACAATACGGTGTCCACTCCCTATCTGGCTCAGCCGTTTGCCCATGGAGCCGACATCGTCGTGCACTCTGCAACCAAGTTCATCGGGGGCCACGGCACCTCGATCGGTGGCGTCATTGTCGACGGGGGCAAGTTCGACTACGAGGGAAGCGGTCGCTTTCCCAACTTCACTGAGCCCGACCCCAGCTACCACGGCCTGGTGTTCAGCCAGCTTCCACCTGAGCTGTTTCCAGCCCGGTTCGTGCTGAAGGCCCGTCTGCAGTACCTGCGCGACCTCGGTCCTGCAATCGCCCCTCTCAACTCCTTTCTGTTCTTGCAGGGGCTGGAGACCTTGAGCCTGCGCATGGAACGTCACGTCCAGAACGCCACCGCGGTGGCCAAGTGGCTGGAGGCACGGGACGACGTGGTCTGGGTCGCTTTTCCTGGTTTGGAATCAAGCCCTTGGCATGCGCTGCAGCAGCGCTATCTGCCGCGCGGGGGAGGAGCCATCCTGGCCTTCGGGATCAAAGGGGGCATCGATGCCGGGCGCCGCTTCATCGAGGGGTTGGAACTGTTCAGTCACCTGGCCAACGTCGGCGATGCTCGCAGCCTCGCGATCCACCCTGCATCCACCACCCACTCCCAGTTGGAGGAAGGTGAGCAGCTCACCGCTGGCGTAACGCCAGATCTGGTTCGGTTGTCTGTCGGGCTGGAGTCGATCGAGGACATCTTCGCCGACCTCGAAACGGGCTTCCGGGCCAGTAAGGCGGGGTGACGGATAGATCTCTCACTGGCGGTGACAATCGATAGACCCTTCCCCGGTCTTTGGCAACCGGGCGATGACCCGGGGCAGCGCGAGTTCACCGTGCTTTTCGATGAGGAAGGCCTCCCCCTCGAAGGCGGGCGGTCGCTACCTCATGTCTCGGTCGCGTACGAGACCTGGGGGCAACTCCACGTCGACAAGAGCAACGCGGTGCTGGTGCTCCATGCCCTGACAGGTGACTCGCATGCCGCGGGCCCAGTAGGCCCCGGCCATGTGACTCCCGGCTGGTGGGACCGACTGATCGGACCAGGCGCGCCTATCGATACGGACCGCTACTTTGTCATCTGCCCCAACGTCCTCGGGGGATGTCAGGGCACGACCGGACCAGGCTCGCTGGCCCCGGACGGTGAGCCCTACGGCTCTCGCTTTCCGGTGGTGACCATTCGTGACCAGGTGGCGGTCGAAGCCGCGCTGGCCGACCAGCTCGGGATCAAGCGTTGGGCGGGAGTGGTTGGCGGCTCGATGGGTGGGATGCGAGCCCTCGAGTGGAGTGTGGGCTATCCCGAGCGGGTTAGTCGGGCAGTCGTCCTGGCTGTAGGGGCAGCGTCGACGGCGGATGAGATCGCCCTGTCCGCCCTACAGATCCGAGCCATCCGCGCCGACCGGGCGTTCGCCGGCGGAGACTACTACCGAACCGGGGATCGGCCGGTTGAGGGGCTGGCGGTGGCCCGGGGGATCGGCCACATGAGCTATCGCACCGCAGATGAGCTCCACCGTCGGTTCGCCCGCCAGGCCCAGCAGCTGGAGGAACCCCTGCAGGGGGGCCGGTATGCGGTGGAGTCATACCTGGACCACCATGGTGAGAGGCTGGCCGCTCGCTTCGACCCCAACTCCTACATCGTCCTCAGCGAAGCGATGAACCATCACGATATCGGGCGTGGGCGGGGCGGGATCGCCAAGGCCCTGGCCGGGGTGAGCGCGGAGGTAGCCGTGGCTGGCATCACTTCCGACCGCCTCTACCCGATCGAGCTACAGCGAGAGATCGCTCAGCTGCTCCCGCGGCGTCCGGATCTGACAGTGATCGAGTCGGGTTCTGGGCACGATGGCTTCCTCTTGGAAGTGGAGCTGGTGGGCCGGGTGATCTCCTCGAGTCTCGCGACTTAGCACTCACGGGAAGGCCGCAGCCTTACCGACCCACCAAGCCCTGCGCCAGGCAGCTGCACTTGACCTGAGCTAACCGAAGAGGGCTGTTCGGGTCCGTCGGATCGGCAGCAAGTTTGGAAGTGGAGCTGCCCCGTTTTGACGGACACTTTTGCTAAGCGGATTGTGCCATCGGGAGGTGGCGAGTCTCGTAGGCTAACGGGCTGAGATTGCCGAGGGTGGTCTTGAAGACGATCAGCACGCTGCTCGGCCACAGCACCATCAGCCTCCCAGCTAACACCTACGTAGGGGTCATCCCGGCCCTAGCAGAGGACGCCATGAGCCGCCTCGGGACCCTTGCTGGCTCCCTCCAGTTCGGGAGCTTCGTGAGCAGAGGCAGCGTCGGGCTCTGNNTGGAGGCGACTCCGGGAATCGAACCCGGGATCGCGGTTTTGCAGTTTCCCTATCGCCGTCCCTGTGAATATCGTCAGGCACCCGTTGGTGCCGGTGTGAACTCAAATATCCGACCTTCTGAACCACCCAGACCCACCCGATGACGACGCGTCCCGCCGCGTTCGTGAGCATTTTGTGAGCACCAGGGAAGGCAGGCCACCTCTGGGGGACCCGTGCCGGTCACCAGGCGCTCGGCCTGCGCCACCAAGTTGCTCAGCACCCTAGGATTGGCGCCGCACGGTCCGGACCCTCGGCGAATCCTCGCTCGAATGTGACGCTTCTACTTCCGGCTGGGCCGACCCAACACGGCTGGGGAGGTCAGACATAGGTCGTTTCGGCCATTTTGCCCGGCGTGTGCCATCTTGGGGGACGTGTTTCGGCGGTCACTACCTCCCCCAGCCGGGCGGCCCACCAAGCGACCTGGACTTCCCGAGGCCACGGGGAGTCAAGATCGGTGTTCGCGCTAAGTCGTGAGCCGCTAGTCGTAGGGTGGTCCGAGGGCGCTACCCCAGAGAATGACCTGGGACCCGGCGGCCAAATTGCGCTACTGAGGGTCGCGCAGGTAGTGGATCTCCTCGGACCGGCCTTTCCACGTGATCACGTGCCGGGCCGGTTCGGTGCTGGCCACAAGGCAGCCTCGCTTGAACACAGCGCGGCGCGGCGCGATTAGCCGGAGCGCATCGCCTTCGCTGGGCGCGTCGAACACCACCAGATCTGCCGAGCAACCTCGCTTCACCCCGTAGTGTTCGAGCGAGAGAGTCTGCGCAGCCCCACTGGTAATCATGTCGAAGAGGGTCTCGAGTTCCGCGAAGCTGGACATCTGACCATAGTGAGCCAATACAAACGCGGCTTGGAGAGGGTCGCCATAGCCGAGCGGATACCACGGATCCATCACCGAGTCATGGCCGAGACACACGTTCACCCCGACGGCAAGCAACTCTTTGACGCGGGTATGACCGCGCCGAATCGGATAGCCATCGAAGCGTCCTTGGAGGACCGCATTGTCGAGGGGATTGGTCACTACGTTCACTCTCGCCCTCTTCATGTTTACAAGAAGTCGACTTGCGTAGGCGTTGTTGTAGGAGTGCATCGCGGTGGTGTGGCTCGCGGTCACCCGGCCGGACATGCCCCGCCGGATGGTCTCGGCC
>PKXR01000233.1 GCA_003133485.1 Candidatus Dormiibacterota bacterium | reverse complement strand
TCAGCAGGGGGTCGAAGGTGTCGCCGGCCGGGCCGGGGCGGGCCGCTTGGAGGTGATCGTAGACCCAGACCGCGCCGTAGCCGCTGCGCTCCGCGCGGAGGGCGAAATCCACCATGGCCCCCCATCGCGCCCCCGGCGGTACCTCCTCGGGAAAGTCGCCGCGCCACCCCTGGGGAACAAAGCAGCCCAGGCGGAACTCTCCGGTGCTCAAGGGACTGGTATCGGCGCCGCCAGCGGGCGGGGACGGACCCGCCGGGCCGGGCCCCACAGCCCCTCCAGATCGTAGTAGGCCCGTTCCCCGGGCAGAAAGACATGCGCCACCACCGAATCGAAGTCGAGACAGGCCCAGGACCCCTCCTCGAGCCCGGCGCGAGATAGCGGATGCACGCCCGACCGGGCCGCCAGCTCGGACATCTCGCCGGCAACCGCCCGTACCTGGCGATCAGTGTCTCCCTCGCAGATCACGAAGAAGTCCGCGATGGTGGTCCTACCCCGAAGGTCGATCCTGACTACGGAGCGGGCCCGGCGGGACAACGCGGCGTCAGCGAGCAGGCGACTGAGCTGAAGCGGCGTCATGCGCGGGGATTATCCCGCACGAGATGAGCCGGCCGACTCGCGATCGGCCCCGTAGAGTCCGTGCGTTTGGACGTACCTGGCCACCTCCGGTGGGATCAGGTCAGCGCAGTCCTCCCCATTGGCAATCCGCTCCCGAATGTCGGTGGCGTCGACCGCCGGGGCCGAGATGAAGATCACCTCGGCCCCCGCCAGCGGGAGCTGGCGCTGTCGAAGTCCCGCCAGCACCACCTCGCCCGGCTCCCCCATACCCGGCCTGTCGAAGATCAACAGTCTCACCTGATCCAGCAGACGGCCGACCTCTTTCCAATCGGGCAAGGCCGCGGCGACGTCGGATCCCAGGGCTAGGACCACCGAGAGCTTTGGTCGCCGAGACCGCAACCATTCGACCGTATCGACGGTGAAGCACGGCTGGGCCTGCTCCACCTCGCGTCGTGAGACCGTTACCAGAGGGTCGTCCAGCGCGAGGATGGCTCGCTCCACCATCTCCGCGCGCTGCTGGGGACTGGCTTGGGGAGAAGGTCGGTGGCTGGGAGCACCAGTGGGAACTACCAGCAGCGGCAGGCCGGTCCGCTGGCGCAGTCCGCGGATGACGGACAGGTGGCCCAGGTGAGGCGGGTCAAAGGTGCCTCCGAAGAAGACTGTGGCAGAGGCGGACTCCGACACCCGATCAGCCCGGCTGCTCGTCGTCGACCTGGCGGGATGAGGCCGTCGGTGTCGGGTCGGGATAGAAGGTGAATCCTTCCTCGCCGATCTGGACTTCATCCCCTGCCTGAGCTCCAGCCTGGATGAGGGCGGCCTCTACTCCAACCTTGGCCAGCTGGCGCTGCAGCCGCAACACCGACGAATCGTCGTCGAGGTCGGTCACCCCGATCAGCCGCTCAAGGGACTCACCAACCACCCGAAACGCCTCCCCTACTCGCTCGACGGAGAACTCGCGGCTCAGTCCACGGGGGCCCTGGTAAAGTCTGAACCCGCCGTTCCCAGGCTCCGCGAGCCCGGGTCCGGGAGCCCGGCCGAGAAGTACCCCCGCCTCAGTCAGGAGCTCGGAACAGCCAGCCCCAGTGGCGGCCGAGATTCCCAACACCGGAAGCGTGGCCGGCACGACATCGGCCAGGCGAAGCACCAGTCCAGCTCCCTCCTCAGGGTCGAGCAGGTCGAGCTTGTTCAGCGCCAGCACAGTTGGCTTACCGCTCAGCGGGGGACTGTACAACTGCATCTCAGCCGTCACCTGCCGGTAGGCGGAGACGATCCCCTCCTCGCCAAGACCGGCATCCACCAGATGCACCAGCACCCGCGTCCGAGCGAGGTGTTTGAGGAACGCAATCCCCAACCCGGCCCCTTCATGGGCACCCTCAATCAACCCTGGCACGTCGGCCAAGGTCAGCACCCTGTCCTCCCCTGTGTCGGCCACGCCGAGGTTGGGTGTCAGAGTGGTGAAGGGATAGGCAGCTATCTTGGGTCGAGCCCCCGTGAGCTGAGCCAGCAGTGTCGACTTCCCGGCGTTGGGAAGTCCTACCAGTCCAATGTCCGCGATCAGTCGCAGCTCCAAGCGGATCGCCAGGGCTACGCCGGGCTCGCCTAGCTCGCGACGTCTGGGCGCCTGGNNTTGGGCTGGCGAAGTGGACGTTGCCGCGGCCCCCCTTGCCTCCCTTGGCCAGCACAGCGGTCGCTCCCGGGTGGTCCAGGTCGGCCAGCAGCTGGCCCGTGCTCACATCCCAGGCCAGGGTTCCCGGCGGCACGCTGAGGATGCTCGGCTCACCATCGGCCCCGTGGCGACGGGAAGGTCCCCCAGCTCCCCCGCTGGCAGCCTTGAACGAGCGGGACACCTGAAAGCGCTGCAGCGAGTTATGACTGCTGTCAGCCACCGCCACCACATCGCCGCCGCGCCCTCCATCGCCTCCGTCCGGACCCCCTCGGGGAGCGAACTTCTCGCGGTGCATGCTGGCGGAGCCGGGTCCGCCCCGGCCGGCGCTAACGCTCAGCTCGACCTCGTCCAGAAACATGCGGGGCCAGGGGCAGTCAGCCCTGGTGGCTCAGCCGGTCTGGCCGCCACGCGTCGTGATTGAGGCTCGAGTCCGATCGGTCCGGTAGGGTTTGTAGTCCACGACCCCCGGTAGGAGGGCAAATAGAGTGTGGTCACGACCGACCCCAACTCCCGGCCCGGCAAGGATGCGGGTCCCGCGCTGACGGACCAAGACCGCTCCGGCCCCCACCGTCTGGCCACCGTAGACCTTGACCCCGAGTCTTTGCGACTGGCTGTCGCGCCCGTTGCGGCTACTGCCGCCGCCCTTCTTATGAGCCATCTGGCTGCTCCTGCTTGTCGGCGGCCTTGGCGCGCGGCCGCGCCGCCTTCTTCTCCGCCGGGGTGGAAGGGGCCTTATCCGCGGGCTTGCGCACCGTTCGAACCGCCTTTGGCTTTGCCGCCACTTCCGCTGGGTCGGACTTAGCGGGGGTAGAGGTCGCCGCCGACTTCTGGGCTGAGCCAGCCTTGGTGGACGCTGGAGCCGTGGCTTTGGGGCGACCTGGATTCACTTTGGATGCGGGCTCACTCACCTCGACCGGAGTCTTCGCCTTCTCGACGGCGGCCGGGCGCGACGCCCGGGCAGGAGTGCGCGTCTTGGCTGGCTCCGGAGCCGGCGTATCCTTGTAGGCGCCCCGACGGACTTCCTCGATCCGCAACTCGGTTAGTTCGGCTCGGAAGCCTTGGTGGCGCCGGTAACGCTTCTTGGGCTTGTATTTGAAGACCAGAATCTTGGGGCCTCTGAAGTGACTGATCGCCCTGGCCGCGACAGCGACGTCTGCAACGCGAGGCCGGCCGATCTCAGTCTCGGTCCCGTCGCCCTCCTCCGCGATGAGCATCCGCACGTCGGACAGATGCACCCGGGAGCCGGGCTCCACGTCCAGCCGATCGACCACCATCCGTTCCCCTGGCGCGGCCCGGTACTGGCGTCCACCCACTTGGACAATGGCGTACATCAGGACTCCCTTGGAGTTGTGGAGGTGGCGAGCGAGCGGCTCATCTCGAGGGCCGGTCGCCGTGAGGCAGCATTGCGCCTCGGATCCGGGCAGCGAGTTTACCAGAGCCAACTGGCGCCGAGATCGAGTTGACCTCGGCTGTCGGCTAGGCCCCGGTCACCTGGACGGCTGCCAGGGCGGTGTAGTTCTGCTGGATGTAATTCTGGGTCTGCGAGCCGGTGCTGGCCACTAACGACGCGGAGCAGGTGTAGGTCCCGACTGGAACGAGCGGCAGCACCTCGACCGTGAAGTTTAGTGAAAGGATTCCCGGTCCCGACGATCCGGCTCCGGGAACGTCGATACCGCTCCAGATTGGGAGTTCAGTGCCGATGTTGGGGAAGGTGGCGTATTCCAGGCTGGCGTTGCCGGAGCTCCCGGCTGCCCCAACGTAGTCAAAGTCGTCGGGCAGGGTGACCCCGACGGAGGTGTCAGGAGCTTCCCCACTCCCGGTGTTGGTAACTACCACCTCATATGTGAGGCGATCCCCAGCGGGGACGGCGGTGGGGCTGGCCCGGAGCTGCACATTGAGGGCGGGGGCCGGCGAGATGGTGAGTGCGAGGGGGGTCCCGGACAGAGTGTTGACGAACCCGGTCGCGAAGACCTCAGGTGAAAACTGGACGTTGGCGGGGGTGCCGGTGGCTTTCATCTGAGCTGTGATCAGAACTTGCGACTTGCTCGAAGAGGCCCGCGGCCCCATCGCCCAGGCACCCCAGGTGAGGGTCGCCTGCTTGCTCTTGGGCGCTACGTCCGCCGAGCGCTCGGAGTTGCCGTTGGTGGAAGTGGTTACGGTGTTCAGGTAGGTGAAGCCGTTGGGAACAGTCACCCTGACCGTGACCCCGCCTACGCTGTTCTGGCTCACATTACTGATAGTGATCTTGACGTCGACCTCCGTCCCCTGGGGCACGGTGGGGGTGCTCGAGGTAGAGCCGTTAGAGACAACCTGGGTCCCCACCTCGAGGCCACCCAGGCGGGTGGATCCGCAGCCGGTGATAAGTGATCCCAGTGCTAGTCCGACTGAGACGACCCCGGCTACTCCGCTGAGCGCCCGCAGCCTCAGCGGGATCCTCCCACTCGATTGGAGCTGGCCAGAGGCCGACGCGTGGCTGCCGCCTTACCCAGGGCGACATGGCGGTCGGGCGCGGTAGGCAGGGGTACCGGGTAGCCGACCTCGCTCAGCAGCTGCATGGCCAGCTGGCAGTCAAGACCGATCACGGTGTCGGTCCGCCCCGCGATCGCATCCACCAGGGATCCTCCGAGGCCTTGAATCGCATAGGAGCCGGAACGGTCCAGCGGCTCGCCGCCGGCGATGTACTGCTCCAATTCGCTATCGGTGAAGTCGCGCATCCGGACCGCGGACCGCGAGACACCAGTGGCCTCTTTCTTAGAGGTGGCGCTGAGCGCGCAGATGCCGGTGAGGACTACGTGCCGCTGTCCCCGCAGGGAGAGCAGCATTTCGCGGGCTCGCTCCACGGTTCGAGGCTTGCCCAACGGACCGGTCGGACCCATCACGATGGTGTCCGCCGCCAGCAGGTAAGCGTCCCTGGTCGAGACCAGTTCCAATCCGGCATGGGCCTTGCCGCGGGCGATCAGCTGCACCGCCAAGTCAGCACACACACCTGGCAGTAGTCTTTCCTCGACGTCCGGCCGGACCACGACGAACCTCAGTCCCAGTCTTACCAGAAGTTCGCGGCGGCGCTCCGAGCCGGAGGCTAGGACTAGTTCGACCACGTCCTCACAGGGCCTCCAGTTCCCGTTGCGGTGGCCGGTCCAAGGGGGATCGGGATCCCCAGGCCAGCAAGCGCTTCACGGAACATTGAGTGTAGCAGCGGAAGCAGCGAAGCCAAGCCGCCGGGCGATTCTCGATCCCCAGTTGGATCCAGCTGCCCACGCCAGACCCAGGGCCACCAGCAAGGCCCACCAGGCCGCCAAGACTAATGGGAACGGGACTGCCTGAAGCTGGGGAAGTGCCAAGAAGAGCGCCCCCCCGGAGCTCGCCGCCCAAGCCGAGCCGGTAAGCGAAATGCCACCTGGAGCGCCTCTCAGCACCAAGGGCAACGAGCAGATTCCCACTGCGGCCAGCCCAAGCCGGCACAGCTCCGCCCCCAGCCCGCCAGCGGTCAGGATCCCTGACCAGCTTCCAGAATGCACCGCCAACGCCACAAGCACCAGTGCTAGCGACCATCCGCCGAGGAGGGCCAAGACCCAGCCGTGGCGAGGTTGGTTCGAGCCGAGCAGCTGCAAAGCCCAGAGTCCGCCCAGGCTGAGGGCGATGCCCCCGAAGTTGCTGCCGGACGCCCAGGTGATCACCACGGGGGCCACCGGGTTGTCCGGCCACGGCACAGGCCCCAGGACGATGCCCGCGAGCGCCAGCCCCAGCAGCGAGGACCAGGGTCTTTCGAGCGCCGGGGCTACCCAGCCGAACCACCTGGTTGGCCGGAACCCGACCTGGGCTAAGCCGCCCGCGAGCGAGGCGACTAGGACCGCCAGCCCACCCGGATAGAGGGCCAGAGCGGCGCAGAGGGCAAACCCAAAGAGGAGGTGATTCATACGTGGACGCCGAACGCCACCTGCAGGAACGGCCCGGCCACCAGCCCGAGCACCAGAGCTCCCAGCGCGGCGACCAGTCCCACCAGCTCGCTGAGTCGGGGACCCCTGACGGTCGCCCGCAGCACAGCCTCCCTGACCCCGGCGCCGCAGGCAGCGACCTGGAGGCCGAAGGCCACGAGCAGCAGAGCTACCACCACCGGACCCATGAACGTGACCCCGACCACCGCCAGGAGCCGCCCAGTGAATCCGCCGAACGGTGGGACTCCCGATAGTCCAACCCAGGCAAGGAGGTGGGATCGAGCTCCTCTCGGCTCACTGAGGGCCGCCCCGGCAAGCCAGTGGACGACGATCAGGAGCAGCGCCGCCGCCAGACCCTGGACATCTCCGCTGCCGATCCCAACACACATGAAGCCGACGTCCGCCTGCAGGACCCTCCAGTAGCGGGCGGTGGGGTCGGCACGATAGCCCGCGCAGCCCCAGAAGATGGCGGTGGCCAGGCCTAGCGCGACCAGCAGCAGCTGCATCACCTGGGTGAGCGCGCTCGGCCCGGTCACGAGCAGCCGCGTGAGCGCCACGATCCCGACGGGTATAAACCAAATTCGCCAGGTCGCTGCCTCGGCAGGAGTGACTTTCGAAACGGCGCCCACCCAACTCGAGAGCGGTAGGAGACCGGCCACCCCACCCAGCCCGCCGACCAGCAGCATGCCCGCGAGGGCGGCTGGCGCGGCGCCGATCCTCTGCGACGGAAGAACCGCCGCGCCCGCCAGCAGGGCGCACAGGAGAAGCGCGGCTTGGCGACCCAGGCTGCGGATCGGCAGCAACGGCCCCGCGATGCGCTGCCAGCGACCCCAGATGAAGGCGCACATGAATGCCAGCAGCAAGGCCAAGGGGACCACACCGGTGACTAAAAGCGCCCAGCTGGAGGCGACGCCGATCACCAACCCCGACGCGATCGTGCTCCCTGAGAGCCGGGGACGATGGGCCACGCCCAACTCCAGCACCAGAGCGCCCCAACCGCCCACGAGAACCCCGAGAGGCAGCCGGGCCAGCGAAAGTGTTCCTAGACCACCCTCCACGAAGCGCGCACTGGGACGGTTCGTCGCCAGTGACTCCACCAAGGCGACTGAGATGCCCGCAGCGGTAACCAGTAGCACCAGCGGAGGGACCACCTTAGCCCGGCGGCTCAACGCCGCAGACGACAGCGCCATGGCCAGGCCGCCGAGCAAAGCCGGAACCAGCCACGGGCTCAAGCTGAGGTCTCCCAGGGGGTCGCCCGGCCGACGGCGATCAGCNNCCAGCTCCGCCGGGCCTCGGCCGGTTCCGATCCGGATCAGGCCCACCTCGACTACGAAGAGGCAGGCGAACCCCGGACCCTGCGTCACTACCGTGCCAGCGGCCAGGTGACCTGAGAGCAATCTGGCGGTGAACAGTCCGGCGGCTCCCAGGATGGCTCGCAGGCTGCGCACGCCGAATACGCGCGGCCGGTCGGCGACCACCCCCGGTCCCAGCAGCGCGTCAGACACGTTCAGCCAGCTGAGCCGGCCGCTCATATACACCAGGATCGCCGCTCCCCCACCCAGCCCCGCCAGGCAACCGAAACCGGTCGGTCCGGAGGAAAGTGAGGCCACTCCCCCCAACCCCAGCCCTAGCGCCAGGGCGCTGAGCGCCATCCCGGTGGGGCCTACGGAAAACAGGGCGATCGCGCCCGCCGCAAAGCCGCCTCCCGCCAGCGCACCCGCCCAGATCACAGCCTGACCACCTCGGCCAGCAACCACGCTGCCGCTGCCGCCGCCACAACCCACAGCCACACGGGTCGTTCCGAGACCTCGCGGTCAGCAACGCGAACTAAGGTCGAGTACCAGCCGCGTACCTCTCTCGTCCAAGAAGGAGCTGAGCTGCCCCGGGCTACGAACGCCGCCAGTCGGTCCGGAAGGANNTTGTCCCGATCGCCAGTCGCATGGCCCAGGCTCCCCCACCCACCAGCCCGGCGAGCAGCACGAGGTACCCGCCAGGCCAGAGGAGACCCGGCGCCAAAATCACCAGGGGATCGGGCGCTGAAATCAGGGCCACACTGGAAGTTCCGGGCGGCGCGAGCGCGCTTGCGGCGAACGTCATGACCCATCCGGGCAGAATCGCAGCGGCGCCGAGACCGATGACCGGCAACCATAACGGCCAACTCCAGCGGTTTGGTGAGGTCGCCTCCCGGCGGAGTCGAGGGACCGCGAGCACCAACCCTGCTAGGGCGATGAGGTAGGCGAGCGCCGGGGCGAGCCCCAGTTCCAGCCCCCCTCGGAGCGCGAGGTCCATCCCCAGGAGGGCGACGGCGAACCCCAGCAAGCAGGGCAGCAGCACGACCGCCGCGCCCACCACTCGCTGGTTACCACGCCGGTCCTGCGCCAGCGCCATCAAGGTGGGCCGACGCCCCCGGGCGGTGCCTAGCAGGGCCCGCGGCAGGAAAGCGGCGGAGATCTCCAAGACCAGTCCCGCATTCAAGCCAAGCAGAGTCCCATCCGCGGTGTTCTGCCCAAACCCAACGATCACCAGGGCGCTCAGCACCAACAGCAAGGCCCGCAGCGCGGAATGGGAATTGCTCGAGACGAGCAGGCCAGCCAATGCCACTGCAGCCATCAGCAACGCCAGCAGGTCAAGGGACGTGCCAAACCACGGTTCGGACCAGGTCCCACCGGAGAGTGCCTGGACCCGGTCCAGCAAGAGCAGCGCGGTCGGTACCGCGACCACCGTCAACCAGTCGGCGACGTCGAGTGACCGCCCGGTTGATCCCGGTCGGCCAGGTGAAGTGGTGCCAGCAATGGCGCCGCAGCCAGCTAGGCGCACCACCGCCGGCAACAGCAGCAACCCTGCCAATGCGGGGCTGACCGTACTGGCAGGGATCGCATTCAGTTGCAGCGTGGCCGCGCTGTGCAGGAGAACCAGCATCGCTCCCAGCCAGGCCAATCCGATGCTCTGGTCCGCCACTACCGCCCAGATCATCCGGGAACTGGCCGCCCTCGGCTGACGGGCGTAACTCAGGCCGATGCCCCCCAAGGCCGACAGCTGCAGGCCGATGTAGAGACTCAGCAGGTTCCCGGCGAAAGCGGCGCCGACCGCTCCCAGCACCGCCAGACCCAGGGCCGCCGAGGCCAGGGGTCTACGGTCCCGGGCCGCGAAGCTGACGATCAAGGCCGCCGTCAGCACCATGATCGCGGTCACCGTCCCGCTGGTATCGACCGAAAGGGTGATCGGGAGCCGCGGCTCCAGTCGCCAGAGGGTCGCCTGCAGGGTCCCATCCGGTTGGAGCCTGTTGAGGAGTGCCACCGCATCGGCGAGCGCTAGCAGCAGACCCCCGCGCAGGACCCAGCGGGCCCAGAACGCCGGCCGACGGGGCCAGGGTCGACCCAGAGCCGAGCAGACCAGAGTGGCGGCAGCCGGAAGGAGGAGCGCGAGCAGCGGGAGGTCGGTGACCGACAGCACTCAGCCGTTCCGGGTCAGCTGTCGGTCAATCGGCGCAGGAGAGCTTCCCGTTGCCGCACCTCCTCCAGCCGGCCACGTTCCTTCTGAACGACGGCGCCGGGCGCCTTTTCGGCGAAGGGCCCAGCCAGCTTGCGCTCCAAAGTGATCCGAAAGCCTTCAGCCTTGATGAGCTCCCGGCGCGCCGAATCCTGCCATCGTTCCGCTGCTCCGCCAGCCCTCCGTCCCAGAGAGAGGGTGGTACGACCCGCGACTACCTGGGGAGGGAGGGCTCCCGAGGTATCGGGCGGATCGACCCAATCCACCGGCAGGAGTGCGCTGACGTAGTCCAAGGACTCGGGAAATGCCAGCTCGGGACCGGCTTCGGAGACCGAGAAGGGGACCCGGCTGCTGTGCCTGGTCACCTCGATTCCTAGCTCAGTTAGCCACTGTCTAAGGTTGGAGATCAGCGCCATGCAGGCGGTCATCGCCGACTCTGAGGCAGGGTCGGGCCAGCCGTCGGGTACGACTGGCCAAACTGCCAAGTCCAAGGTCGCGGGAGTGCCCGCAAACTGCTCTGCCAGAGCGTCGGTCAAGAACGGCATGATCGGATGCAAGAGCGTGGCAGTCTGAAGTAGCACCCGGCGGGTGACCCAGAGAGCGGTGGCGTCGCCAGCTTCCAGACGCCCCTTGATGAGTTCCAGGTACCAGTCCGCCAGCTCGTGCCAGGCGAAGTAGTAGAGGGCGGCAATGGCGCCGTCATAGTCGAAGCTGGGCAGCGCCTTGGTGGTCAGTTGGGTCACCGCCGCCAGCCGCGAGAGAATCCAGCGATCCGCCAGCTGGAGGCTCTCCCGGGCGGGCTCGGGCACCTCCGGGATCTGACCCTCCTCACCCTCCTTGGGGAAGTGGTAATGGTGCAGGAGGCGCGTCATGTTCCAGAGCTTGTTGGCGAAGTGGGCAAACCCCTCAATCCGGGTCTCGTCGAACCGGGCGTCCTGGTTCCCCATCGCGACGCTAGCCCCCCAGGCCCGCAGCGCGTCGGCGCCGTACTTGTCCACCATGTCGAGGGGGTCGACCACGTTTCCCCTGCTCTTGGACATTCGGGACCCGTCCGGTCCGAGGATCGTGGCGTGGAAGAGGACATCGTGGAATGGAATCTCCCCGGTGAAGCGCAGCCCCATCATCACCATCCGAACCACCCAGTGTTGGAGGATCTCCCGGGCGGTGCTGAGCACTGAGGTTGGATAGAACTTCTCCAGCGCCGGGCTGGGCTCTGGCCAGCCCAGGATCGCGAACGGCCAGAGGGCGCTGGAGAACCAAGTATCGAGGACGTCGGGGTCAGCACTGAGCTCTTTGGAGGAGCACTCAGGGCAGGCGTCAGGTTCATCCACCCAGGCGAAGGTGTGACCATTGACGCAGGTGCTGACCGGGATCCGGTGTCCCAACCAGAGCTGGCGACTGATGCACCAGTCTCGCAGTCCGGCGAGCCAGTCCAGATACTGGCCCCGGAACTGCCCCGGATGGACCGAGATCTTTCCCGACTCGACCGCCTCCGCGGCTGGATCGGCCAGCTCTCGCACCCGCACCCACCACTGCGGTGTGACCAGGGGCTCGATGATCGTGCCGCAGCGGTCACAGTGGCCGACCTGGTGGACTAGCGGCTCCGCCCGGACCATGGCCCCCGAACTGCGCAGCAGCCCCGCGGCCACTTCGCGAGCCTGACTGACGCCTAGGCCGTCCAGGGTGGGAAATTCGGGCGCGATCATTTTCCCCTCGAGCGAGATCACCGTCCGGATCGGAAGTTGGTGGCGCCCGCCGACTTCGTAGTCTTCGGCTGAGTGCCCGGGAGTGATCTTGAGGACCCCGGTCCCAAGCCTGGGATCAACCGCTTGGTCCGCGATCACCGGGATCTCTCGACCACCCAGCGGTTCCCTGACCATCTTCCCGACCACCTCGATGAAGCGTTTGTCTTCGGGGGCAACCGCCACGGCCACGTCGGCCAGGATGGTCTCCGGCCTTGTGGTGGCGATCTCCAGTGCGCCCCCTCCGTCCACCAGCGCATAGCGCACGTAATAGAAGGTGTCCTGGTGCTCTTGGTACTCAACCTCCTCGTCCGAGATGGCTGACCGGCAGCGGGGGCACCAGTTGACGATCCGGGGACCGCGGTAGATCAGCCCCTGCAGATAGAGCTCGGCAAAGACGGTGCGGATCACCCGGACGTACGGTTCATCCAAGGTGAATCGCTCGCGAGCCCAGTCACAGGTGGCACCGAGCCGCCGCAGCTGCTCCAGGATTCGGCCCTGATAGTTCTGGTACCAGGCATCCACCCGCAGGGCGAACGCCTCCCGCCCGAGCTCCTCTTTGGTCGTCCCCTCGTCAGCCAGCTGTCGCTCGATCACGTTCTGGGTGGCGATGGCGGCGTGATCGGTGCCGGGCACCCAGCACACCTCGTAGCCATTCATCCGGTAGAAGCGACAGAGGGCGTCCTGGACCAGGGCATTGAGGGCGTGGCCCATATGCAACGAGCCGGTGATGTTGGGCGGCGGCTGGGCGATCGAGAAAGCCGGTTTGGGACTGGCCGGATCGGCTGCTCCTAAGCCCATTTCCGCCCAGCGCTCGCGCCAGCGCCGCTCGGTCGTCTCCGGTTGGTAGGCGGCCTCCACCGGTCTGCCCCGGCGCCCGACTAAGAGCTGGCCGGAGAGACCGCGGCCAATTCGGCCGCAACCAGCCGCGCCGCCCCGACCAGGTTGCGCAGGGACGGCTCGACTTCGGCCCATCCCCTTGTCTTCAGGCCGCAATCAGGATTGGCCCACAAATGGTCAGCGGGGATAAGCGTGGCCGCCTTGCGCAGCCGCGCCGCCATCTCCTCAACAGAGGGCACCAGCGGCGAGTGGATGTCGTAGACCCCAGGGCCCACTTCGTTGGTGTAGCCGTGGTCGGCGAAAGCCTGGAGCAAGGACATGGCAGAGCGGGCCGCCTCGATGAAGAGGACGTCCGCGTCCAACTCGGCGATGGCATCCATGATGTCCTCGAATTCCGAGTAGCACATGTGCGTGTGGATCTGGGTCTGGGCTCCAGCGCCAGCGGCAGTCAAACGGAAGCAGTCCACCGACCAGCGCAGATAGGCGGGCTGCTCGGTCCGATGCAGGGGCAAGCCCTCGCGCAGAGCCGGCTCGTCGATCTGGATGACATTTATCCCGGCAGCCTCTAGATCGGCCACCTCGTCCCGCAAGGCCATCGCTATCTGAGCACAGGTCAAGCGGCGCTCCTGGTCATCGCGGACGAACGACCACTGCAGGATCGTCACGGGTCCGGTGAGCATCCCCTTTACAGGTCGGTCGGTGAGACTCTGAGCGAACACCGTCGAGCGCACGGTCATCGGGTGCGGCCGCGAGATGTCGCCAAAGGCGATCGGAGGCTTGGCGCAGCGAGACCCGTAAGACTGAACCCACCCTTGGCGCGTAGTCGCATAGCCGTCCAGCTGTTCCGCGAAGTACTCCACCATGTCGTTGCGCTCCGGCTCCCCGTGAACTAGCACATCCAGCCCGACTTCCTCCTGGAAGCGAACCACCCGGCAGATCTCGTCCTCCATCAGTTGGTCGTACGCGGCCTGGTCTAGGTCTCCGCGGCGGAGCTTGGCTCGGGCCTGGCGCAGTTCCGGCACCTGCGGGAATGAGCCAATGGTGGTGGTCGGAAGCGGCGGCAGGGAGTTCCCTTTGCGCCAGATCAGCCGGCGCGTCGGCCCGTCTCCGGGGCGATTGAGTTGATCAGGTGTGACCCCGGCCAACCTTGCTCTCACAGTCGGGTTGCTCACACGCGGGGAGTTGCGGCGCCTCGCACAGGCTTCGCGGCTCGCGGCCAACTGAGCCTCTACCTCGGCCGAACCCTGGTCCGCCCGAGCCAGGAAGCTTACCTCGGTCAGCTTCTCCTCCGCGAAGGCCAGCCAGGAGCGCAGCTCTGGGTCCAGGGCAGTTTCCCCTTCTAGGCTCACCGGCACGTGCAGCAAAGAACAGGAAGGGGCCACCTGCACCCGCGACTCCCCCAGCTTCGCGACGGCCCGCCGGATCTGGCTGAGGGCCCGGTCCGGGTCGGTACGCCAGACGTTGTGCCCGTCCACCACCCCGAGAGAAAGCGACATGTCCTCGGGAATGAGCTCCAGCGCTGGTTCCAGATCGGCGGCCCCACGCACCAAGTCGAGATGCACGGCGTGCACGGGGAGGGCCAGCGCGGTCGCCAGGTTCCCCCCCATCCCGGAGAAGTAAGAGGCTAGGAGCAGTTTGAGCCCGGGAGCGGCCAGGCTAAGCTTTTGATAAGTGGGCTCCAGCGCTTCCACCACCTCGACGGGTAGGTCTTGGCTGAGGCAGGGCTCGTCGATCTGCACCCAGGTCGCACCCGCCTGGCGCAGCTCGCTGAGGACTTGGGTGTACACCGGCAGCAGCCGGTCGAGAAACTCCAGCGTCGAGCCGCCCGGCACCAGACCCTTGCTGAGCCGGAGGAAGGTCACCGGCCCCAGCAGCACAGGGCGCGTGGTGATACCCAGCGCCTTGGCCTCCAAAAACTCGTCGAGGGGCTTCCGCGACGCGAGGCTGAAGGTCTGGTTCGAAGCCAGCTCGGGGACTAGATAGTGATAGTTGGTGTCGAACCACTTGGTCATGTCCAAGGCCGCGACCTCGACCTGCCCTCTGGTACCACGCGCCATCGCGAACATCAGATCCAGGTCGGGGGTCTCGCCCGACCACTCAAAACGGGCCGGCACGGCACCCACCATCAGAGCCGCATCCAGAACGTGGTCGTAGAGGGAGAAGTCGTTGCTCGGGATGTGATCGATTCCGGCGGCCTGCTGCGTCCGCCAGCGATCAGCCTTGAGGCTGGAGGCGTCGGCCAGCAACTCTTCGGACGACAGTCGTCCCGACCAATAACCCTCCAGGGCTCGCTTCAACTCACGGGACCGCCCGATGCGCGGATAGCCAAGGATGCTAGCAGTCGACATATTTCAGGTCCTCACGGCGCGAGAGCGCGCCGGTGCACAACAAAGCTGGAATGGCTCCCCAGTCTAACCGGAGCACCGCGGCGGCGGACTGCAGGGGGTTCAGGCCGAGGCGGCCTGCGGCTCCTCCTCACGGAACAATTCAGGCTCGGTGGCCTCCATGATGGAGCGCTCGGTGATGACGCAGCGCTTGATCTCGGGATGGGAGGGCACGTCGAACATGCTGTTGAGCAAGACCGACTCCAGGATGCTCTTCAGGCCCCTAGCCCCGGTGCCCAACTCCAGCGCCTTGCGGGCGATCGCGCGCAGCGCCCCCTCCTCGAATACCAACTCCACGTCATCGAGCGAGAAGAACTTCTGGTACTGCTTGACAAAGGCGTTCTTCGGTTCGGTCAGAACCCTAGTGATGTCGTCCTCGTCGAGGCAGTCCAGGGTGACCATGATCGGCAGTCTTCCGACGAACTCGGGGATCAGTCCGTAGCGGAGCAGATCTTGCGCCGAAAGTTCGTGGAGAATCTTCGCGTTCTCCTTGTTGCGGGCGCCCGCTTGCGCACTGCCAAAGCCAATGGTGCGCTGCCCGACCCGCTGGTCGATGATGCGCTCCAGGCCGTCGAATGCACCGCCGCAGAGGAATAGGATGTTGGCAGTGTTGATTTGAATAAAGTCCTGGTGGGGATGCTTGCGCCCACCCTGTGGGGGCACGTTGGCCACAGTCCCCTCCAAGATCTTCAAGAGGGCTTGCTGTACGCCCTCACCGGAGACGTCCCGGGTAATCGAAGGATTGTCAGATTTGCGGGAAATCTTGTCGATCTCGTCGATGTAAATGATCCCCCGCTCGGCGCGCGCGATGTCGAAATCCGCGGCCTGGATCAGGCGCAGCAGGATGTTCTCGACATCCTCCCCGACGTAACCTGCCTCAGTGAGAGAGGTGGCATCTGCGATCGAGAACGGCACGTCAAGAATCCGCGCCAGGGTCTGGGCCAGCAGGGTCTTGCCACACCCGGTCGGACCCACCAAGAGAACGTTGGATTTCTGCAGCTCGACGTCCCCCGCCTCGCGTGCACTGTTGATCCGCTTGTAGTGGTTGTACACCGCGACTGAGAGCACGCGCTTGGCCTGATCCTGCCCCACCACGTACTGATTCAGAGAGGTCCAGATGGCCTGGGGATTCGGCACCACGCTGCTCCGCGGGCGCCGTACCGGTGTGACTCGAGAGTCCTCCTCCAGCACCTCCTGGCAGAGCTCAATGCACTGGTCGCAGATGTAGACCCCGGGACCAGCAATGAGCTTGCGAACCTGTTCTTGGCCCTTGTTGCAGAACGAACACCGAGTGTGGCGGCGGCGATCCTCCCGCTCGGTCATGCCGCGTCCCCTCCCCTCGGTCGGGGCAGCTGCTGGGCCGCGGTCGCAACGCAGGTGGGGCAGATCGCGGTTCCAGTCGGATCCTTCCCGACGGCGACCGCCGCAGTGGTGGTCAGGCTGCCGCAGAAGTCACAGCGCTGCCCAACCGCCCGCACCAAAAGGGGCCGCTGCCGGCGGTCCCGACTTGGCCTGGAGCTCCGGGTCTCTCGCACTGTCACTTGATCCTCTGGGTTCCCGTCTAAATCAACTAGCGGGCGGGTGAACTCTTCTCCGCCACCGGGGTCGCCCCCGCCTCGACCCGCTCAGGTTCGGGCTTCGGCGCGTCCGACTCTTCGGCAGCGATCACCTGGTCCAGGCCGCGGTGGCCAGTGATGATGTGATCTACCAGCCCGTACTCCTTCGCCTCGTCCGGCGACATGTAAAAGTCACGATCGGAGTCCCGAGTGATCTGGTCAACCGGCTTGCCGGTGTGGTGGGCCAGGATCTGGTCCAGGATCCGCCGCAGCCGGAGAATCTCCTGGGCCTGGATCTGGATGTCCGACGCCTGGCCCTGGAAGCCGCCCGAGGGCTGGTGCATCATGATCCGGGTGTTGGGCAGACTGAAGCGGAGCCCCTTATCGCCGCCGGCCAGCAGCAGGCAGGCGAAGGAGGCGGCCAGCCCCATGCAGAAGGTGCTCACCCGCGGCTTGACGTACTGCATCGTGTCGTAGATCGC
>PKXR01000099.1 GCA_003133485.1 Candidatus Dormiibacterota bacterium | reverse complement strand
TCTGCTCGCACAAGCTTCCCAACGTCAGTTGCGCCGCTAGAAAACTCGGATTCTCACCGGCGGCGCGACGGGCAGCGCCCAGGGCCGCCGCCAGGCCATTTCTCACCCCAATGTACGATCCGGGGCCCCGGACCGCGACCACTGACCCGATGCGGTCACGATGGAGGCTTAGCGCTTCCCGCACGGCGGTGACCAATACCGGTTCTGGCAACTCCGAGGGAATGCTCCAAGGCACCTCACCTCCCGGAGCCACCAGCATCACAAGCGGCGCTTCGCGCTGAGAGCCGTCCAAGGCCAGGACCCAATCTCTGTCGGACAAGCTAAGCGTCTCCACCCAGACCGGGACGAAGCTGGAGGTCGATCACCCGCTCGGTTTCTGACGCGATCTCCAAGGCGATCATGCCGGTGAACCAATCCGCCTCGGCCCGGTCCGGCCACTCCACAATGACCGCGCCGTCCAAGAGCGCCTCGTCGATTCCGAGGGAACGGAGTTCGACCCCGCCTTCCAGCCGGTACAGATCGAGATGATGCAGCGGGATCCGGCCCGGGTAGATGGCGTGAAGAAGGAACGTCGGGCTCCGAACGTCGTCGCCACCTCCCACCCCAGCCACGATCCCCTGCGCGATCACGGTTTTCCCGGCACCCAGCTCGCCCCGAATCGCCAGGCAGTCACCGACTCGCAGGCCGGCACCGATGCCCCTCCCGATCGCTCTCGTCTCGTCAGCGGACCGGCTGCGCACGGTCAACCCGCGATGCAACTCAAAAGTGCCTGAATCCATGGGCGGCCGGAGCGTCAATCGGATCGCCGCCTTGTTCACGGAACAGGTGAGTGCCCCCAGGGATGGTCAGCCTGCCCACCACGGCAAGCGGAGGGAGCCCCCCTTTCCAGCTGCGGGTGATCCCGCCCACCAGCGACTCTGGGATGGTCGCCAGGAGCTCGAAGTCCTCCCCCCCCGTGAGGGCCAGCTCAGTTGCCCGGCCCGTGTCCTCCAGTCCTCTCCCCAGAGGAAGGCGGTCCAACCAGAGGTCAGCCCCGACACCACTTTCCTGACAAATCCGGGCCAGGTCGAGCAAAAGCCCGTCGCTCAGGTCGGTCATGGCCGAAACGCCGGCCCGGCGGAGAGCCTTCCCCGTCTCGACTCTGGAGGGAGGCACCAGGAGCCGGTCCAGCCAATCCTGTGGAATTCGATCGCTGCCCTCCTCCAAGAGCTGGAGCGCAGCTGCGGCCATTCCCAGAGCCCCGGTTACCACGATCCGGTCGCCGGCCGATCCCCCGCCCAGGATCACCGGCGAACCATCGGTGATCTCGCCCCCGACGGTGACGGTCAGAGCCAACGGCCCGGGGGTCCGGCTGAGGTCGCCGCCCATCACGAGGGCGCCATCGACCGCAGCAGCCTCCACCAGACCCAACTGGATCGCATGCAGAGCCTCGGTGGAAGTCTCCTCCGGCACCAAAGCCGCCACGAGGCCTCCTCTTGGCGTGGCCCCCATGGCCGACAGATCTGAGACCGCCGCCATCCAGGCCTTCCAGCCCACCTGGTAAGGAGTCTGGTGCCGGCGTCGAAAGTCCACGTTCTCGCAAATCGTGTCAGTGGACCAGAGCACAAGACCACTCGCCGACCCTCGCCAAGCGGCAGCATCGTCACCCGGACCGACCACGGCGTCAGCCGGGGGTTCTCCGGCCAGCTCCATCAACTGCCGCAGCAGAGCGGTCTCCCCCTGGGCCGATACCGAATCACCTCCGATCCAGCCGGCGGACCGCAGCGAGCTCCTTGAAAAGACCAAACCGACGATGCTCAGCTGGGGACCCGCGCCGCAGGCTGAGGCAGCCCCTCCGACGGACTACTGGCGCCGTAGCCGTCGGCGGGTCGATCCTCGGCCAAGCCAGCCAGAAAGGCCGCCCGACCCGCCTGCACTCCGGCGGCAAAGGCAGCCGCCATGGCCACCGGATCCCGGGCGTAGGCGATGCCGGTGTTCACCAGCACGCCTGCGGCGCCCCACTCCATGACCCTGGATGCATCCGCGGGAGAGCCCAGGCCGGCATCAACGATCACCGGTACCGGGCACCGGTCGATGATCGCCCGAATGTTGTGCGGGTTGAGGACCCCCAGCGTCGAACCGATCGGGGCTGCCCCGGGCATCACGGCAGCCGCCCCAGCTTCGGCTAGACGGAGCGCCAGCCCCACGTCGTCGCTGGCGTAAGGCAGCACGGTGAACCCATCGGCGACCAGCTCCCGGGTCGCCTCCAGGGTAGCGATGGGATCGGGCAGCAGAGTCTGCTCATCACCCACCACCTCGATCTTGATGAACTCGGAGAGCCCGGCGGCCCGGGCCAGTCGGGCCAGTCGCACCGATTCCGCGGCCGTTCTGGCTCCAGCTGTGTTCGGGAGGATTGTGTAGGCGGCTAGGTTCAGCTCGGCGAGCTCCNNACTCCTCCGAGACGCAACTTGTCGTCAGCCATGCTCGGTGCCTCCTCCGACCAGATGGACCACCTCCAGATCGTCACCCTCCGCGAGTCCCGACTCCTCCAGCTGGGAAGCCGGGAGAATCTCACCGTTGCGCTCAACCACTAAACCGTCCAGCGCCACCTCCAGCAGACGGAGGAAGTCTCCGATCGATCTATCAGTGGGACATTTTCGCGCTTCACCGTTGACTCTAATTCGGATCCAGGGGGTGGCTGCCTCAATCTCCTCACGCAGCTCCGCGGCAACTCGGTCAGGCTGTTCCGCCTGGCAGATCGCCCGGACCACTCCGACCATGTCCGCCCCGGCGGCTACCGCCCGGCCGACTGTGCCACGGTCCAGTCCGCCGATGGCCACCACCGGAACTGCAGCTCGTAACGCCGCCACGCTGACGTGTTCGAAGCCCACCGCTGGGCGCCCCGGCTTGGTCGGAGTTGCATAGACCGGTCCGGCAGAGAGGTAATCCACCGGGAGGCTGACCGACCTCAGCACCTGCGCCTTGTTATGCGTCGACAGCCCCAGCAGCGGCTCCGGCCCGAGCTGGGCTCGTGCCTCCACCGGGTCCTGGTCGGTCTGGCCCAGGTGGACTCCGTCGGCCCCGATCGCCATCGCCAGGCCGACATGGTCATCCACCAAGAACATCGCCCCACCCGCGTGGGCCGCGTGCAGGCATTCAGCGGCGACCGTCCGCAGCTCTCCCACCTCCGCCTGCTTGCGCCGCAACTGCACCAGGTCGACTCCGCCAGCCACCGCGCGCGAGATCAGACTAGGAAGCTGGGCCGTCGGAGTCTCATCGTCGGTCACCAGGTACAGCCTGGCGGCGCGCAGCTGGGCTCTACGGGTCAGACCGGCCGGGGACCGGGCCGGCCCCACCCAGGCCTGGGACATAGGTCAATTGTATTCAGGCTCACCCGTGGGCACGATGGACCGGGATTCACGGGGAATGCGGCCCAGCAGCGCGGTAGTGACTTCGTAGTTGATCGTGCCGAGTCGTTCCGCTACGGTTTCGACGCTGAGACAGGCGTCGCCATCAACCCCAATGAGGGTGGCGATAGCGCCGACTTCCACCTCTGGAGGTTCGCTCACATCGACCGTGCAGAGGTCCATCGAGACATCGCCAACCAGGGGGCGCTCCCGGCCCCCGATCAGAACGGTGCCCCAATTCCGGGGACCTCTACGAAAGCCGTCCCCGTAGCCGACCGGCAGGGTCGCAAGCGCCATCGCCCGCTCGGCTCGGAAGCCGTCCTCATAGCCAACGTGAGTGCCCTCGGTGATCTTCCTCACCTGGGCCACCGTGGTCCTGAAGCTCAAGACCGGCTCGCGTTGCCGGCCGTCCGGGGTGCGCAAGCCGAGCACCTCGATTCCGGAGCGGACCAGATCCAGGCGGGACTCGGGAACGGTGTGCCACGCGGCACTGTTGGCAGCATGGCGGAGACGGAAGTGGTGGCCGGCCNNTGAGCCCTTCCGAAAGTGCGTGTAGCAGCCCTCCAGCTCCACATGGATGAGCTTCCGGGCGCTCTCGACGAACCCTGCCAGCTCCTCCCCGGGGATGCCGAGCCGACTCATACCACTATCGACCTTGACATGGGCGGTAGCCGGGCGGCCCTGCTCGACGCCGGCCCGCTCCAGCGCGCTCAGGACCGCGCTGTCAAACACGGTGACCGCCATCCGACCGGCAACCGCGGCCGATACCTGCTCTGGGGGGGTGTAGCCCAAGACCAAGATGGGGGCGGCGATCCCATCGCGCCGCAGCTCGAGTGCCTCTGCGACAGTGGCGGTCGCCACCCAGCTGGCTCCGTGGCGAAGTGCGGTCCTGGCGACAGCCACCGAACCATGACCGTAGGCAGCGGCCTTGACCACCGCCATCAAGGGAACCCCGGCTAGATCATCGACCATCCCGGAAACGTTCCGGCCCAGCGCCTCTTGGTCGAGTTCGATCCAGGTTGGCCGCTGCGGGGAGCGGTAGATCGCGGTCGGATCTACCAGGTCGCTCACCGGGAGACCTCTCGGTCCGGTCCGGCTGCCTCCTGCTGCCGACGCACCGCCTCCTGAGCCTCCACCAGGGCANNCTCCACCAAGGCATCCGCGACCTCACTAGCCAGGATCCCGGCCCGGCCCCTCAGGAAGGAGAGCCTGGTCCCGGCCTCTCCATGGAGGAAGACTCCAGAGCGGGCGGCTTCGTACGGTTCGAGGCCCTGAGCCAGGAGAGCCCCGATCAGGCCTGCTAGGACATCTCCGGTGCCACCCGTCGCCAGCACGGCCGTCGCGTGGTCGTCGACCCACGTTCTACCGTCGGGCTCGGCCACCACCGTACCGGCGCCCTTGAGCACCAGCACCGCCCCCAACTTATTGGCGAGCGCCCGCGCGAATCCCAACCGGTCCCCTTCGATAGCTGCCACCTCGACCGCCGCGAGCCGCGCGGCTTCCAGGGGGTGAGGGGTGAGCACGCTCCCCCGAGGGATTCGCTGGCGCAGTGATTCCTGGGCGGCGCACACGTTGAGGGCATCAGCGTCCAGGACCAACCGCCAGCTGGCCTGGCCGGCCGCTTGGAACAGCTCGTCGAGTAGATCGCTGGTCGCTTCCGTCTGACCGAGGCCCGGTCCACAGACGACCGCTTGCGCTGACGCCAGGGTGGAGCTGGATTGGCGCACCGCAGCGGCGCTTAGCACGGGGCCGTGGGAGTCGACCGGAACTCGAATCAGCTCGGGCAGGGCGGCGCCCAGTTCGGATCCCGCGGTGACCGCCTTCACCTTGCCGGCTCCACCCCTCAGAGCTCCGAGTGCGCAGAGGACCGCGGCACCGGGAAACTCCGGGCTTCCGGCCACCACCACCACCGTGCCGAAGGTGCCCTTGTGACTGACATCAGGACGTGCCGGCAGCTGGAGGTCGGCGGGCAGCTTCCCCCACAGCCATCGGCTCCGGCGGCCCATGGCGGTGAGCGCAGCGACGGCCACCCCCAGGCCAGCGTCATGTGTGAGGCTGATGGTCAAGCCCTCGACCGGCGCGCCCTCGACCAGAACGCTGGNNCGGCCTCCTTGGCCGCCCAGCGAGCCGCCAGGCGCTCAGGACGGCCCTCGCAGTACTCCACCTCCTCGGGGGTGAAGTACTTGGTGAGGAACTCGGGTCGGCGCTCCACCAGCCGACGGACGCGGTCGACGGAGCTGACGTCTACGCCCAGCGATAGCGGTGAATTCACGCCATCGGGGCCCACCGGGCTCACTCGACAGTGACGGACTTGGCCAGATTCCTGGGCCGGTCCACGTCTAGTTCCTTGGTC
>PKXR01000235.1 GCA_003133485.1 Candidatus Dormiibacterota bacterium | reverse complement strand
GGCATCGAGTTCGACTACTGCTCGGTGCAGGCGGCGGCGGCGCTCCGACGGCGCGGGCTGGAGGCGGTGATGATCAACAGCAACCCGGAGACCGTCTCCACCGACTTCGACTGCAGCTCCCGGCTCTACTTCGAGCCGATGGACCTGGAGTCCGTGCTCCAAGTCTGCCGGGTGGAGCGACCGCTCGGGGTCATGGTCCAGTTCGGCGGCCAGACGGCCGTCAACCTGGCGGGCCAGCTCCACCGATTGCGGGTGCCGCTGCTGGGCTCGGCGGCAGGCTCCATTGAGATGGCCGAGGATCGGGGACGCTTCGAGGCGCTGCTTCAGCGGCTTCAGATCGCCCGGCCGCCCGGGGCCACCACCCGCGACCCCGAGGAGGCAGAGCGGATCGCCGAACGGGTCGGGTACCCGGTACTCGTCCGCCCTTCGTACGTCCTGGGAGGACGGGCCATGGACGTGGTCCACTCGGTGGAGGAGCTGCGCCTCTATCTGGGAGACGCCCTGCTCGCCTCCGGCGAGGCCGGGGGAGAGGTTTTGATCGACAAGTACATCCTGGGGATGGAGGTGGAGGTCGACGCGATTTGCGACGGCCAGGACGTCCTGGTCCCCGGCGTGATGGAACACATCGAACGGGCCGGCGTCCACTCCGGCGACTCGATGGCCGTATTCCCGCCCCAGCGGCTGGACCAGAC
This sequence comes from Candidatus Dormiibacterota bacterium, assembly GCA_003133485.1. Next base: position 5,491 of record PKXR01000235.1, on the reverse strand, counting down.
CGTGATCTCCGACCTGGTCCGGATAACCACCCAGCTGGCGCTGGGCACCAGCACGATCGGGTTGATCAACGTCCAGTACGTAGTCCACCGGGGCCAGGTGCTAGTGATCGAGGTCAACCCCAGGGCCAGTCGCACCGTCCCGTTTCTCAGCAAGGTGACCGGGGTCGCCATGGTGGACACCGCCGTCGGTGCGATGCTCGGAGAGACCCTGCGGAGCCGAAATCTGGCGGTCGGCTTGCTACCGCCTCCGCCCTTGGTGGCGGTCAAGGCGCCCGTCTTTTCCGCACGCAAGTTGGACGAGGTGGACACCGTTCTCGGCCCGGAGATGACCTCCACCGGCGAGGTGATCGGAGTCTCATCAGAGCTGCCGGCAGCCTTGGAGAAGGCCTTCTGGGCAGCGCTCGGATCTATCCCTCGCCGCGGCGGTGCCCTGGTCAGCATCGCCGACCAGGACAAGTCCGAGGGGCTGCCGATCGCGGCCCGCCTGGCCGAGCTCGGCTTCAGCATCTACGCCACCCCGGGGACCGCCGCGGCGCTGCGCCAGGCCGGCATCACCGTCGTCGAGGTGAGCAAGCTCCACGCCGGCCGCCCCAACGTCCTTGACGTCACGGTGTCGGGCCAGGTCGGGCTGGTCATCAACACCATCTCCGGCATGCCCACCAACGAGATGGAGGCCGAGAACGTCACGCCGGGCGCCCGGAGGCCGGTCCGCGACGGCTACCGGATCCGCCAAGCGGCCGTGCAACGAGGTATTCCCTGCCTCACCTCACTGGAGACCGCGGCCGCCCTGGTGGCCGCCCTCGGCAACGGCGAGGCCGCGGTAGTCGAGGTGGCAACGATCGACGAGCACCGTCAGGGCACGCGGCGCAAGGTGGCGGGTTGACGGTGTTGGCCGGGGCTTCCGCCACGGAACTGGAGGGCCAGAGTGACCTCCGCCGGGCGGTCGACGAGGTCGCTCCATGCACCGCCGTGCGGCCGCTCCAGGGAAACCTGTTCGAGATCAGTTTCTTGGCGCCGGAAGTAGCCCGGCGAGCTCATCCCGGGGAGTTTGCCCAGATCTGGGTGGAGCAGAGCCACATCCCCCTGCTGCGGCGGCCGTTCTCCTTCAGTCGCGCCGACCCCGAGTCAGGAGTCGTTTCCTTCTACCTGGGAGCGGTTGGTGCGGGCACCCGGCGTCTCAGGGGGTTCGCGCTCGGGGACGAAGTTCGAATCCTAGGCCCTTTGGGCCAGGGGTTCACTCTCCCCGACCGACCAGGCCGGTCGGCCCTGGTCTCGGGCGGTCTGGGGGCCGCGCCCTTCCCGCTCCTCGCGGCTCGGCTCCGAGAGATGGGTGAGGAGATGATCTGGATCAATGGTGCCAGGAATCGTGCCGAACTCTACCCGGACGAATTGCTACCTCCCGGGATGAGGGAAGTAGTCCAGTTCACCGAGGATGGCAGCCGCGGACGGCAAGGCCGGATCACGGCCGGGCTGATCGCTCTGTTGAAGGACGTCGACCGGGTCTACGCTTGCGGCCCCAATCCCATGTTGGGGGCCGTGATCGCCCTGCTGGCGGAGTCCGCCGACCGGACAACACGGGTCCTTCAAATCGAGGTGTCGATCGAAGCGCCCATGGGTTGCGGTTTCGGTACCTGTCTCGGTTGCGCGATCCCGCTCCGCGCTGGGGACGGCGCCGGCGATCCGGTAGTCGGTCTATGCTGCCGCCAAGGCCCGGTGCTGCGAGGCTCGGTGCTCCACTGGGAGCGGCTGCTCCTCCAGCCGGCCCACCTCGGATGACCGCCGCCGGACCCTCCTTCGATCCGCGGGTTGAACTCGGCCGTGGACTGATCCTCGCCAACCCCATCACCGTCGCCTCGGGGACCTTCGGCTTCGGGTTCGAGGCGGAGGCCCTGGCCGGCATCAGCCACCTGGGGGCGATCTTCTCCAAGGGGACGACACTGCTAGCCCGAGAGGGCAACCACCCGCCTCGGATCGCGGAGACCGCGGCTGGGATGCTCAATTCGATTGGGCTCCAGAACCCGGGTGTGGAGGTGGTCGCGCGGGACTACGCCCCGAGATGGGCCACGTGGCGGGTCCCGGTCCTGGTGAACGTGGCGGGCGCAGATATCTCGGAATACGTCGCCGTGGTCCAGCGGCTTGATGGGGTGACCGGCGTGGCCGGGGTGGAGTTGAACATCTCCTGCCCCAATATCGCGCACGGGCTAGATTTCGCGACCGAACCCAGGGCCGCCGCCCGCTGCGTCGCCGCCGTGAGGGCTTCGACTGAGATGCCGCTGGTGGTCAAGCTCAGCCCCAATGTCACCGACCTCACGGAGGTCGCGCGGGCCGTCGAGGACGCTGGAGCGGACGCGGTCTCGGCCGTCAACACCTACGTCGGCATGAAGGTCAATCTTCCCTCCCGCCGGCCGGTGCTAGCCGGCCAGGGCACCGGCGGTCTGAGCGGTCCGGCGATCAAACCACTGGCCCTGGCCGCGGTGGCGAGGGTGCGCCGGGCGGTCGCGGTCCCGGTGATCGGAATCGGTGGTATCGCCAACGCGACTGACGCCCTGGAGTTCCTGGTGGCGGGAGCGGACGCAGTCCAGGTGGGCACATCCAACTTCACCAACCCTAAGGCCAGCCGGGAGATCGTCGAGGGCTGCCTGGCGTACGCCCAGCAGCACGGACTGCGCCGCTTCACCGAACTTCACTGGCAGGAGCTTGACCATCCCGGCACCCAGGAGGCTGGTCTGAGCCCCGACTGAACTCGGGCGCCAACCCGGCGAAGTCCGAAGCCTGAGACCGGCCCCAGCCTGAGATTCTGCCGGTGACGGGAGGGCTGCGAAATGAGGCTGGCTTGCACAATTAGCCTTCCAGCGGCTCATAGTTAGCGCCGTGAGTTCCACGCTGAGCCGTGCCATCGACGCCCTGACCGATCCGGGCCGCCGAGAGGTCCTCGAGCAGCTCGGGGAGGGGCCTAGGACGGCCGCCCAGTTGGCCAACGATTTGGCGGCCCCCGGACCAATCCTCGCCGAGTGGCTGCAGACCCTGCAGGGTGCGGGACTAGTGGCCGAAGACCGCACCAGCCAGCTGCCCACCTACCACGTCAACTCCAAAGGCGTCGAGGAGCTTCGTGACTACTTGGAGCGGATCGCCAACCTGCCCAGCGCGGAGATCAGCGGGGTACCAGTGGGACGCAGCGCGCCCCAAACGGTGGACCCGGACGCTCACTTCCTCGTCCGTCGGGAGGTGAAGCTTCACCGCAGCCAGGAGGAGGCCTTTCGGCTCTTCGCCATGGAGATGGGCGCCTGGTGGCCGCTCGGCCGCCGCCACTTCGGGATGGCTCCCGCGGTGACAGTCGTGCTGGAGACCAAGGCGGGCGGTCGCTGGTACGAGCGCGGGGATGATGGCAGCGAGTCGCCGTGGGGAGTGACCTTGCTGTTCGAACCCTCCCACCGGGTAGTGCTGGGCTGGAGGGTTAACGCAGACTGGCAGTACGACCCCGCGATTCGCACCGAGATCGAGGTAAATTTCATAGCCCGAGGTCCGAGCGACTGTCTGATCCGGCTGGAGCACCGGGGCCTGGAGCAGAGGGGTGCCAGCGCCGCCCGCCTGCAGGAAACGTTCGACTCCGAGAACGGCTGGTCCGACCTACTGAGACGGTTCGTCGACGCCACCTGAGAGCTGCTGGGCTAGGCGGCTAGACCTCTCCCGCGGATCGTCAGCCTAGCCGAGCAGTTCGTCGATGTGCTGGCACACCGTATCAGTGAGCTTGGGCAGGACCTCCAAAGACTGAAGATTCTGGTGCACCTGCTCAACGCTGGAGGCCCCCGTGATGACGGTGGACACGTGGGGATTGCGGGCACACCACGCGATCGCCAGCTCAGCCAGCGAACAATGCAATTCGTCGGCCACCTGCGCCAGGCGGCGAACCCGTTCATTGAGCGCCGGGTTGGTCAACTCGTCCCGCAGCCACTCGTACCCGGGGAGACTGGCCCGAGTACCCTCGGGGATGCCATTCAGGTACTTGCCGGTCAGTAACCCCGAAGCGAGTGGGCTCCAGGTGGTGAGCCCGAGCCCCCAATCCTCGTACAGCCTGGCGTATTCCTCCTCCACCCGCTTGCGGTGGAAGAGGTTGTACTCAGATTGCTCCATCACCGGCTTGTGCAGGTGGTGGCGTTCGGCAATCTCGAAGGCGGCGCGGATCTCGTCGGCCGCCCACTCCGAGGTGCCCCAGTAGTGGGCCTGGCCCCGGCTGATGATGTCGTGCATCGCCCTCACCGTCTCCTCAATCGGAGTCTCGGGATCAGAGCGATGGCAGAACACCAGGTCGACAAAATCCAGACCGAAGCGCTCCAGCGACGCATCCATCGCCTGCAGCAGATATTTGCGGTTGAGGGTATCGGAGGTGTTGACCCCATCCCCAAGGCCCCAGAAGAACTTGGTGGAAACCACATAGCTGTGGCGTGGCCAGCCGGCCCGGGCCAGCGCCTTACCCATGATCCGCTCCGACTCGCCACCGGCGTACGCTTCGGCGTTGTCGAAGAAGTTGACCCCACCTTCGTAGGCGGCCGACATGCACTCCAGCGCCCTTTCCTCGTCCACCTGAGCTCCGAAGCTGACCCAGGACCCGAGCGAGAGCAGACTCACTTTGAGGCCAGAACGGCCCAGCCGGCGGTAGAGCATCTGCGTCAACTGATCTCCTCCAAAGAATCGATCGAAAGGAAAATTGGTCTGGCGGGGCGAGACCTGCGTCAAGTGGACCACCCTGGCGTCACCTCGAGGGTAGCAGTCGGGATTCGGAACGATCCCCGGGGAGAAGGTCGCCCGCTAATTCACACCGGATACCGCTCGGGTAGGTTCGGTGCAACCGCTCAGACTTCTACCGCCCACTGTCGCTGCCCCGCTAGCGCGGCGGCCCTTGGCAGCCACCCGGCAAATCATCACTTGATGGGAAACGGAGCCCAATCTCTGCCACCGTCGACGGTGCGGTAGATGACGTTCGGGTCCACACCGCCAGAGTTGGCAAGAGCCCAGCCGTTGTTGGGCGTCGCGAACGTTACGACCAAAACTCCTGAACCTCCGGCGACCGCGCCGGCCGGGATCGCAGCGGACCACGTCTGGCCACTGTCGCGGCTGACCAGAAGCCCACCAAGTGAGAGCGCCATCCATCCAACGCTCGGGGAAGTGAGCGTCAGTTGCAGAATGTAGCCGCCAAGCGGTATCGCTGCCGGCGTCGGTCCAGGCGAGGCTCCCAGCTGCCCGCTCGACCCCGCCACCGACCAGTTCNNGGAGGTGTAGATCGTTTTGGACTCGGAACCCGCGCCATCCTCGCCTCCACAGGCGATCCAGACGGACTCCCCGATCGCTGCGAAGGGCGGCGCCTTGCCGCCGGGAGCCGGTACGCAAGGGTCCTCAAGAGCGGACCAGGTGGCGCCCCCGTCGGAGGTGGCAAAGAGGGTGGCCACGGTGCCATCCCCGCTCATGCTGAGCCCGGTCACCTCTAGCCACGCCT
>PKXR01000048.1 GCA_003133485.1 Candidatus Dormiibacterota bacterium | reverse complement strand
GAGGACGCCCGTCGGGTTTGCAGCCGCTTGGGGATACCCCACTACGTGTTCAACATGGCGGAGCACTTCCGGGAGTCGGTGGTGGGGGACTTTCTCACCCAGTACGCTCAGGGGCGAACTCCCAACCCCTGCATCCGCTGCAACGAGAAGGTCAAGTTCTCGGAACTTTGGCGGCGGGTGGGCGCGGTAGGGGCGACTCACATCGCCAGTGGTCACTACGCGCAGATTCGCGATGGATCCGCGGGCCGCTGCACGATCCATCGGGGAGCGGATCGGCGCAAGGACCAGTCGTACACGCTCTACCGCAGCGGCCCGGAGTTCCTCTCTCGGCTCGTCCTGCCTCTCGGCCAACTCCAGAAGTCGACGGTGCGGACCCTGGCCGAGGCGCTGGGGCTGGGAGTGGCGCAGAAGCCGGATTCGCAGGAGCTCTGCTTTGTGGGTGGGGGTGATCATCGGGCGGTGCTGGAGCAGGAGCTGGCAGGGCAGTTCCAGCCCGGCCCGATCAAGGATCTCACCGGCGCGGAGGTGGGGCGCCACCGAGGGCTGCCGTTTTACACCGTTGGCCAGCGGCAGGGATTAGCCCTGACGGTGCGCCAGCCAACCACTGAGCCCCACTACGTGGTCCGGATCGAGCGCGCCCGCAACACGTTGGTGGTGGGCCCGTGGCGGACGCTGCTTCAGCGGAAGTGCGAGGTGACGGAGTGCGTGTACCTCGACGGGGACCCGCCCGCGCAGGACCGATCTGGGTTGGTCCAAATGCGTGCCCACGGCCAACCGGTGGAGGCCAGCTGGCAGTCAGCCGAAGGGCACCTCGCCATGGTCCACTTCGCCGAGCCCCAAGCGGGGATCGCGCCCGGTCAGTCTTTGGTTCTCTACGATGGCGACAGAGTCTTGGCGGGCGGTGAGATCGCCGTCGTAGAGGAGTCGGAGTTCGCCTGATGGCCTGGCCGATAATTACGATCCTGATCCTGACCGCCCTTGCGGGGTGTTGGGTGGCCTGTGCCGCGGCCCAGGTTGCCTGGGGTCAGCGCAGCTGGCCTCTGGCGCTGGTGGCGGCGGCCGTGCTAGCCAGCCTCGCCGCTGAGGTGGCAGCTCTCAACGGTTCCGCTGTGGGCGGTAGCCTGGGAGGCTTGGGCGTGGTCTCCCTATTCACTGGGGCGATCGCCCTCGCAGCCTTCGCCTACTACCTGCTGACCCCTCCTCCCGCTGAGCTGGGGCGTCAGCTGAGCGATCGGCCTACCGGTCCGGCCGCCAACCCCGACAGCGAGGCTTGATGAGCATCGCCGGAATCGCGGTCGGGGTGGTTTTGCTGATCGCGGTTGCGGTGGCCTTCGCACTGGCTCCCCCGGTGGTTGATTTCCTGCCTTTCGTGACCAAACTGGGGAAGGGTCGGCGGCGCTGGTGGGTGCTGGCAGGGGCCATTGCGGTGCCGCTCCTGGCGGGGCTGGTGGCGAGCCTCTCCACCACTGAGTCGCACCCGTTTGCGCTGTTGTTGGTAGCGGGGGTCGGGGTGCCTCTGCTGCTAGCCTGCGGGTGGGCCTGGGGTCGGGCCCGGACCTTCTCGTGACCGAGGTGACCTTCTCCGGTGCGGCGCTGGAGGAGCGAGATTTGGCGAACCGGGCCCCGGGGTCACGCCCTCGGCTCTCCCAGGTTCAGCACCAAACGGCAGAGGTGGTGGCCAACCTCGCCTGGGACAAGGCATTGGTCGGATCGCGTCCGCAACTTGGCCTGCCCGCCCGCTTCACCCTGCGTGCCGCCGGCCCGACCGGCCGCGAGGGGGCCCGGGCAGTGCATGTCGCGGCCGCGGCCGAGTTGACTGAGCAGGCCCTGCAGTGGCACCGGTCGGCCGCCTTCGGGGAAGAGCCGCTGGGGCTGGCGATCCTGGCTGGCGACTACTGCCTGGCTCAGGCCTCGGAGGCACTTTCTCGCTACGCCAACGTCGAGGTGGAGGCGGCCTTCGCCGATGGCCTCGCCGCCGCCGGCTACGAGTTAGCTCGGTCCGGAAACGCCGACCGGGCGGCCCGCCAGATCCTGCCGGCCTGCGGCCTGGCCGGAGCCAGCGCCGCCCGGTTGCCGGCCACCCGTCAGGCCAGATGGTGGCGGCTAGGCCGCCGGCTAGCGGGCGAGACTCCGGAGCCGGGCCTCAGCGCCGAGGCGGCGCTGGTCCAGTTGCTCCGTGCCAAAGAACCGGTCGAACGGCAGCTCGGGGAGGTTCTGGCCGCTGACCCTGCCCTGGTGGCGACGCCGATGGCGAGCATGCAGAACGCGGGCGGCAAGAGGATCCGAGCCCGATTGGTGCTCCTCGCTGCCGAGCTTGGTCCCAACTACCGACCGGACGCCTCCCTACGCGCCGCGGCTGCCATGGAATTGCTCCACGCCGCGACCCTCTGTCACGACGACCTGGTCGACGGGGCCACATCCCGTAGGGGCGCCCCCACGGTCGCCGCGCTAGCCGGACCGCTGGCGGCTCTCGGCGTCGGGGACCACTACCTGGGCCGGTCGGCCGGGATTGTGGCCCGGCTGGGCGACCCCAAGATCTCCCGCAGTGTGTCCAACGCGCTGGTGGAGATCGCCGACGGCCAGCTTCGAGAGCTGGACCGTCGCTCCGTGTGGTCGGGCGAACTGGCGCCTTACGTCCAGGTGGCCAAGGGCAAGACCGGCGCCTTGCTCGGGGCCTGTGCCGCCACCGGGGCCCGCCTCAGCGGCGCTCCGCGGGAGCAACGCGAGGCAGTGATTCGCTTCGCTCGCAAGTTGGGACTGGCCTTCCAAGGCATCGACGACTGTCTCGACTTCAGCGACCCCAAGCGCACCGGCAAGCCGGTCGGGACCGACCTGCTGCAGGGAATCTGCGGGCTTCCGGTGCTCTGTGCTCTGCGCGGACCTCAGCGCAAGGCGGTCCGGGACCGGCTGGACTTGATGAGCTCGGCTGACCTCGCCGAGAACCTGGCGCTGCGAGACGAGGTGGTGGCGCTGGTGCGGGAGAGCGGGGCTCTGGCCACGGCCCGCAGCTTGGCTGATCGATGGAGCATGGAGGCGGTCGCTTGCCTGGCGCCGCTGGGTGCTAAGCCCCGCGTCAGTCTGGAGCGGTTCGCCGATCGGCTCACCCTGAGAGATAGCTGAATTCGCCCAAACGGCGGCCGCCTGATCGCGCTCCCATAAAATGACCGGCCGTGGCTCCCCCGTCCCAGTTCTCCGCTGCCCGGACTCGCGCATTTCGCGCAGCTGAGCGTCAGCGCAGAACCCCCACGGGATCATGATCGGAGTAGCGGCATTCTTAGGTGTCGCGGTGGGCGCGGCGCTGGGCCTTCTCATACGCCGCGAGCGCCCCTTCCAGCTGGCCGCCCTGGGAGTGCTCTCGGTCGCTCTCGCCGGCGCGTTCGTGTTGGCCGGAGCGCCCTTGCCGGCGGTCGGCGCTTTGCTTCTCGGAGCTCTCTCCGAGGTAGTTCTGCTGGCTCCCTCGGCTAGGACGCAGGTCGAGGCTGAGGAGCCAGGAGATCGCGCCGAGCCTCGGCGATGGGGTTCAATCGGGATCTCGGCAGCAGCGGCCCTGGCGGTCGTGGGCACCCTGATCGGTGCCGGCGTTGCGAGCCGGGGTGTCCTGAGCGTCGCCCGCGCGGCTCAGCCGACCCTCACTCAGGTCGGGCACCAGCTGGTCATGGGCAGTGGCGTGGCGGTCTTGGTTGTCGGGCTTCTGGCGGCGACCACCGTGGTAGGCGGGGCGGCTCTGATCCAGAGGGATCCTCGGGAGGCGGCCGAGGAGCAGCTCCAGAAGTCCCGCCGCCGGCGCTTGGAGGCTCAGCGGCGACGGCAAGCTCAGCGCGAGCAAGCCCGGGCGGCGGCCCGGGCGGCCCGGCGCCGGAGCGGACGATGAACCAGACTGCGGTGACCCTCTTGGTGTCCGCCGCCTGCCTCTTCGGGGTAGGTCTTTTTGCATTCAACCATCGCCGGGACGCCCTGGGTGCGGTTCTGGCGGTGGTCCTGGGCTTCGACGCGGTGGCCTGCGCTTTGGTCGGTTTTGCCGGTCTCGCCGCCAACCAGGTTGAGGCGGCCCAGCTCCAGTCCTTCGCCATCCTGGTTGAGGTGGTCGGAGCTCTCTTCGCTGCTGCCGGCGTGTCGCTGGCGGCCTTGCTGCGACGCCGAACTGGGGGGAGAGATCTGCTGGAGCTGGCGTTGGCCGGGCCCCAATTGGGATCTGCCCACGGGTCCGGAGACGACCAGGATGAGCCGGGCCGCGACGAGCCGGGCTCCGAGGAGCACGAGGCGGCGGAGATNNGGCCAGCTACCTGGCGGAGACCCGGCGCGGAGTGGCCAACGCGGTCGTGTTCACCGCCTGGTTGGCGCTGGCGGCAGCCCTGGTACTGCTCGGCGCGGTGGTGGCGGGGGGCCGGGTTACTCACTCGGAGACGATCACCTTTTGGTCCTTCCAGGTACAACAGAGCCCGTTTAATGCGGTCGCCAAAACGGTCCTCGCCCAAACCTTCAAAGTCGGGTTGGGCTACGTAGCCACTCCAACCACCGCGGTCTTGGCGGTGGTGGTGACTCTGGTCACCCTCCTTTCCGAGCTGCAGCTGTTGATCCAGTTCCGCCGCGACGCTCGCCTCGGTCACC
>PKXR01000218.1 GCA_003133485.1 Candidatus Dormiibacterota bacterium | reverse complement strand
GTATGGCCACGGGGATTCCGGCCCGGCCTCGGAGCTGCGCTGCAAGCCCGCGCACCAGGTTCCGGTAGGACTCGCTGAAGAGACCCACCCCGGCCTGCTCCAGCTCCGCCCCGATTTTCTCCAGGTCGCTCCAGGCGGACAACAACTGGGCGAGAACGCTCCGGCTGTGCTCGCGCTCGTTGAGCAAAGTATTGCCGCGAACCTCTCCGTGATCGAGGAGCGCTCGAATGGTTTCCAGCTGCATTGTGTTGACGGTGTCTGGCTCCACCAACTCTTCCACATAGCGCACATCCCGGTAGCTCGGATCCTTGGCGCCGGTGGAAGCCCACAGCAATCGCGGGGACGCGGCTCCGGCCGCGGTCAGCTCCTTGACTGCTGGGGTAGCCATCCACTCCTCCCAGATTTGGCGAGCGCAGCGAGCATTGGCTACGGCCGCTTCGCCTCGGAGTGCGAGCAGCTCGGGGCGGCGCTGGCCCAACTCCTCCAACCGTCGGTCGACCGCGGTATCGACGCGGCTCACGAAGAAGCTGGCAACGAAGGCTATCCCGGTGACCGAACCACCGGACCGCGAGACTGCCTGCAGTCCAGCGAGGTGAGCTTGCAGCACCTGCCGGTAGCGCTCCAGACCGAAGATCAGGGTAACGTTGACGTTAACGCCCTGCCCCATGACCAGCGGGATAGCTTCGAGCCCCTCCTCAGTGGCTGGGATCTTGATCATTAGGTTGGTCCGATAAACTCGCGCCCAAAGCCGCCGGGCGGCCACCACGGTGGCCTCGGAATCGCGAGCCACCAGCGGGGAGACCTCCAAGCTGACGTAACCATCCCGGCCCCGGGAACTGCGAAACACCGGCATAAGCAGATCGGCGGCTTCCCGGATGTCCTGAACCGCGAGCCGTTCGTAGGTCTGCCCGGGGGTGAGACGCAGATCGAGGGCCGTTGCCATTTCCTGCTGGTAGTCCTCGCCTTGGGCGAGTGCTTTTTCGAAGATGGTCGGGTTGGATGTGAGGCCGGTGATCCCCACTTCCTCCACCAGTCGGCCTAGCTCGCCAGAGCGCAGCATCGCTCGGCTCAAGTGGTCGCACCAGGCGCTCTGGTCTAACTGCCGCAGCCGCCAGATCTGGTCCGCGCTCGCGTTCACGCCGGGACGCGGACGGTGGCGATCATCGGATCAGCGTATGAGTTCTACTTCATGCCGTCTACTGCAAATCTTTCATGTAATCGTGTATAAATCTGCATGTGAGTGTTCCACTCGAGCGGAGATTGACCCTCCATCAGCTAAGGGTGTTTAGAACCGTGGTTGACGAAGGGGGCGTGACTAGGGGGGCCGAAGCGCTTGCCTTGAGCCAGTCGGCGGTAACGCACCAGCTCCAGACCCTGGCTCGCGGCGTCGGTCAACCTCTGCTGGAGCCGTCCCGTCGGAGGTTAGCCCTGACTCCGGCCGGAGAGCTGATGTACGAGTGCGCGGGCCGGGCGCTTTCGGTGGTCAACGAGACCGGGGAGATGCTGCAGGAACTGGTGGGCCTCACCCGCGGGATGGTCCGGGTGGTGGGGGACTCCACCATCGGGATCTACGTCCTCCCTGACGCACTGGCCGCGTTCCATCGGCTTCATCCTCAGATCCGCTTGACCCTGGAGGTGGTCAACCGGAGCCAGGTGCGAGAGTCCCTCCTGGTGGGAAGTGCCGACATCGGGGTGGCGGGCAAGCTCTGGGAAGACGACCTGCTGGGCAACGAGCCCTTCCTTGAGAACGAGCTGGTGTGCGTGAGCGCCCCCGACCACCCGCTGGTTGCCAAGGAGCCGGTTCGACTGGCGGACCTGCTGGAGGGGCCGCTGCTACTCCGGGAGCCCGGTTCGGGTACGAGGGAGTCGGCAGAGGCGATCCTCCGCCAGGCGGGCCTGGAACCGGCCCCGGCCATGCAGTTGGCCAGCAACGGTGCCCTCAAGCGAATGGTTGCGGGAGGGCTCGGGGTGAGCATCCTGTCCACCTACGCCGTGCGCTTGGAATTAGAGAGCGGGCATCTGCACCAGCTCCAAGTGGAGGGATTACCGGTCAAGCGGGCTTGGCACATGATCTGGTCCCGGGACCGGTCGCTGAGCCCCGCTGTTCAGGCCTTCCGTGAGCATCTACGCGGCCAGGACTGGAGGGGAGCGCTGGCGGAGCCGCTCGGATCAGAGTAAGGCTCGGTCGTGGGGACGATTCGCACCGAAGCAGGACCAACGAGCGCGATCTAGCAGCGAGCCGTCAAGTTGCATCGGAATCCGCCGCCAGGGGGTGATGGTCAACTCGGAAGAGAGCGCTCTGCCCGGGTCATCTTCAATTTCCGTCATGCCCCTTCAGCAGCGATCACCGCGGCGCACCCAGGCCGGCCGCTCAGCTAGGAGACTTGCCACCAGCGTGGGCGGTGGCGCTGCTGGCCTGGGGCAAGCCGGCGATCATTTCGAGGGCGTGGGGCAGGGCGGCCCAGATTGCCTCCAAACTTTCCATGGTGGCCTTGAGCGCGCCGGGCAGGGCTAGGACCAGAGTTCGGCCGCTGACAACTGCCACCTGGCGGGAGAGCATGGCGTGGGGGGTCTGGGTCAATCCCGCTGCCCGCATCGCTTCCGCAAAGCCGGGAACGTCGAAGTCACCAACCGCGCGCACGGCCTCGGGGGTGCGGTCACGGGGATGGAGTCCGGTGCCCCCGGTGCAGACGATCAGAGCGGGATGCAACTCGGCCATCTCCCCGCGCAGCCAGTCCGCCACCTGATCCGGCTCGTCAGGCAGGAGTGCCCGGGAGACCAGCTCACCGGGAAGCTCAAGCAGGCGGGTAGCGAGCCAGTCGCCACTGGTGTCTTGGCGTCTTCCCGCGGCACCTTCGTCACTGACGGTTAGCAGAGCCACCTGCCATCTGCCGCCCACTTGGGGGGATTCGCAGCGGTCGTCCTGGCTCAAATGTCGGTCCCCACCCTCTCCTCGGCCAAGAGTCGGGCCAGGCGATGATCCGGGATCCGGGCCTGGCTGAAGTCCTGAAAGCGGGACCGCAGCGCGGCGTACTGAGCGGCCAGCGCGGCATCGTCATCGCCGGGAGCCAGCTGCCAGTCCTCAAGGTAGTGGACCGCCGAGATTCCCGCCTGGAGCGACTCTTTAAGACAACCGAAGCAGGGTCGCATGGTCGAGTAGAGGGTCGCTCCGAGCGTCGACTGGCCAAACCGTGCCGCCGCGAGAACCGCGTTCTGCTCGGCGTGAACGCAAATACAGAGGTCGTACCCCCGGCCAGCCGGGTAGGTGTCGGAGTCCCGATTGGCACAGCGGTGGCAGCCTTCCTCGGAGCAGTTGGGCATTCCGATCGGGGTGCCGTTGTACCCGGTGCTGATTACTCGATCGTCCCGCACCACAACCGCGCCGACCCTTCGCCCCAGGCAGTCCGCCCGAGTACGCGCCGCCAGGGCCAGCAGCAGGAAGTACTCCTGCTTTGAGGGTCGGATAGCGGGCTGACCGCTCATTAGGTCGAGTCGCCGCCACAAAACCTCACCCCGGGAGTTTGCCACCCCGGGCGGCAATCTCCCAGTCCGCGGACGCCCGCGATCGAGATGGTCCCGTTCAGGTCATCCGCGAGTGAGAAGGGGAGGCCCTAGCCCGGAACCTTACCGAGCGCGCTTCTTGGGGGCACGCGTCAGCTGGCGATCAGCTCAGCGGTCGTGACGACGGTCGCGAATTCCTCGTGAAGGCTGGCCGCCGCGGCCCGGAAGATCTCGTCGGCGGTGACCGTCTCACCGTCGGGCCCCCGGCGGTCAAACGCGTGAGTCGCATCGAGGGCGAAGAAGGTCTGGTAGCCGAGGTCGCCGGCCATCCGGGCGGTGGTCTCGCAGCAGTGATCGGTGGTGATCCCGCAGATCACGACTCCGGCCACTTCCCTCGCGTGCAACCATTGGTCGAGGTTGGGCCGCCCGTAGAACGCGGAGTGGACCTGCTTGGTGATCAAGAGGTCGGGCTCACCGCTCACCGCTGGCTTGAATGCGTTCCCGGGCTGGCCAAGAGCGAGGGGAGAGTCGGGCCCCTCGTTCGAGTCGTGGCGGACGAAGATGATCGGCTGACCACGTTCTCGCCAGCTACGGATGAGCACCTCGACGTTCGCCTCGCAGCCGGGATTGTTGCGCCTGCCCCACATGGGGTCGTCGAAGCCCACCTGGACGTCGATCACAACCAGATCGCACGGCTCTGGCACGACCATCAGCTGGCGACGGCCTTCAGTATCTCCGGGTTCAGGCCGGGGTACTTACCAAGGTATTCGGCCCGCTCTCGGCGCAGCCGCTCGACTATCCCCTGATGCTCGTCGGCGCGGCCCTGGCGTTGGTACAGCCGGCGAGGCTGGAGGAGCTCCGGGTCGTCGAATCCTGGCACCGCGGTGGCCACCTCGTAGCCGAAGTCGGGATCCCGCTCCCAGCTGATGGTTCCCTCGGCAATCGCCTTGACCAACGCCGACGAGTGGGAGATGCGGATCTTTTTGGCGTTGGGGTCGCCGTCACCGCCGCCAACCCAACCGGTGTTGAGGAGGAAGACCTCGAAGTTCTCCTGGGCGTGCAGCTCCCGGAAGCGGTTCCCCTGCTGCGCGTGCAGGAGCGGGAAGAACGGGTTGGTGCCGGGGACGCGCAGTGACTTGCCGGCCTCGGCGACCCCGCCAGCGGCGGTGCCCTTGGTCTCTCCCAGCATGAAGTAGGCAGCTGCCTGCGCCACGGAAAGCCGGGCCACGGCCGGAATGATCCCGTCGTTGCGGTTGAGGATCAGCAGGGAGGATACCGGCGCAATGTCACGGGCGTCCCGCGACCAGCCCAGCGCCTCCATCGGGAAGACGGCGCGGCCGTTCTGGGTGTAGGTCTCATCGAAGAAGTCCACCGGGCCGCCGACCTCCTTCTGCGACACGTTCTCCAGGAAGGAGACCCGCGAGGTCACCGCCCCATGGATGGTCGGCTCGTCCTTGGCGCTCAGGGCGTACGTCTTGGCGAAGCAGCCGTTCTCCGAGCCGTACACGAGTCCCCCTGGCATCAGCGCCACGAAGTCGTCCTGGACGGGCTTGCTCTCGTTCTGGCGGGTGAAGGTGGTGGTGGTTTTGCCGGTGCCTGACAGCCCGACGATCAAGAGGGTTCTCTCCCCCTGGTCGGTGGGGATCACCTTGCACCCGGCGTGGAGGGCCAGCCCGCCCCGCTGGTAGACCGACTGGTTCCACATCCGAAGGAGCCCCTTCTTGGACTCGCCGAAGTAATCGGAGTTGAACACCCGGGTGATCCCGTTCTCCAGGTCGACCGCGATCAGCCGGTCCTCGGGGTAGCCGGGCATCGTCAGCTTGGGGGTGTAGATCAGGGTGAAGTCCGGGCGGAAGTCCTCGCCGATCTCCTCATCTTTGAACAGCAGGTGGTCCTGCATCCCCGCGATGTTGGCCCCGGACTCCTCGATCACCAGGCGCACCGGCGAGCGGAACTCGGGGTCGTTGTTCACGTAACCGTCGATCACGATGACGTCTTGGTTCTGCAGGTACTCCTCCTGCAGCTGCGTCACCCGGCGACCCTCCTCCGAGGTGATCGTCTGGCTGGAGGTGATCTCCGGGGTGTCGGTGATGATGTAGGTGGAGCCGGTGCTCCGAGCCAGCACCTGGGTCTGCACGTTGTAGTTGTCGTAGGCGGTCAAGCGGGCGGTTGGCATCGCCGCGGTCAGTTCGCGGAGCTCCTCCTGCGAGGGGTTGAGCCGCGTATGCCGGGCTGAAGGCGAATAGGGGTTAGCGACCTTGCTCATCAGGACCTCTCAACTCCACTTAGATAATGGTGACTGCGGCACATTATCCGCAGCGAGACCGGAGGGTGGCGGGCCTGCCGCACCCCCGGCCCGGTCGCCAGGCGCTAAGCTCGGCGCCCGGCAACCTCAAGTTTGACCCAAGGAGATCGTAGGATGGCGAGCCCGATCGAACGGAGCCCCCGGGGCTGGGCTACCGTGGCGGCGGTGATGACCCGGGCTGTGATCACGATCGGCCCTGAGGCCAAGGTGACCGAGGTGGCCGAGATGCTCAGCCAGCACCACATCACCGGGATGCCAGTGCTGGACGACCACCACCGCGTCGTTGGGGTGGTCAGCGAGATGGACGTGGTCCTGAAGCCGGGGACGATCGTAGCCGACATCATGTCGCCCGAGCCCAGGACCATCGAGGAAGAGGTCCCACTCAGCGAAGCGGCCGAAATCCTGATGGCTCAGCGAATTCGGAGGCTGCCGGTGGTCCGTCACGGCAAGCTGGTCGGTCTGATCTCCCGTACCGATCTGGTCACTTTCTTCGCCCGCCACCAGTGGGTCTGCGGCAAGTGCGGCGGCACCCAGCGGGGGCTGGATCCCCCCGACAGCTGCATCGTCTGCGGGGCAGCGGGTGAGGGGTTCAAGTTAGAGGACGCGCCCGGGGGAATGTGACCCGACGGCCTGGCCGAGGCCCTCAGTCAGCCTTCAGCGAGCGGGAGAGTTCGTTGCGCAGCTTCAGCTGGGCGAGATTGTGAAAGGCGTCGATCCAGCGCACGGTCCCGCTGTAGGAGCGCATCACGACGGAGTGGGTCTCGACCGTCTCGCCCGAGAACCTAACCCCGCCCAGCAGCTCCCCGTCAGTGATCCCGGTCGCAGCGAAGAAGATGTTCTCGCCACCACACAGGTCTTCCGCTCGGAAGATCTGGTCCTCCGAGAAGCCTTCGCGATGGATGAGGTCGCGCTCGGCATCATCACGGGGCCAGAGCCGGCACTGCATGTCGCCCTGGATGGAGCGCACCGCGCAGGCCGTCAGGACCGCCTCGGTGGCTCCCCCGATTCCCAGTAAGACGTCCAGGCCAGTGCGCTCCGGAAGAGCTGCCATCACTCCGGCGGCGACGTCTCCGTCGGTGATCAGCTTCACCCTTGCCCCGGTGGCGCGGATCTCCCTGAGCAGTTCCTCGTGGCGGGGCCGATCGAGGACCACCACGGTGAGGTCATGCACCGGTCGCGACTCGGCCGCCGCGATCCGTTGCAGATTCTCAGTATGCGAGACGCGCAGGTCGATCACGCCCCGCGCGCGAGGGCCGACCACCAGCTTCTCCATGTACGCGCAATGAGTCTTGAGCAGAGTGTCGCGCTCCGAGAGGGCGACGGTGGCGATGCCCCCTGGCAGGCCGCGAGCCACCAGCCGAGTGCCGTCGATGGGGTCCACCGCAACGTCCACCTGAGGGGGGTTGCCGTTGCCGATCTGCTCCCCGATGTAGAGCATNNGGGGCCTTGTCCTTCTCTCCCTCGCCGATCTTGACGATTCCGGCCATGTCCACGTGGGAGAGGCTGCGACGCATGGACTCGACCGCCGCCCGGTCGGCCGCGATCTTGTCATCCCGGCCCATCCAGCGAGCGGCCGACATCGCCGCCCCCTCCGTGACTCGGACCAGCTCGAGGGCCAGGTNNCCAGGTTGCGGTCGATCGGAGTGCCAGGGTCGGCGCCGATCTCGTCCATCTCAAACGGCTCTACTACCTTGTTCATGGTGGGCCAGCATACGGTCTTGACTCGAGCCGCCTGCCAAGGTTCTGGCGTCGAGAACGGAGCCGTTCCACACCCGGCTCCGGGGCATTGGCCACAATAGTTCCAGTGGTCGACAGCTCTTCTCCCGAGCCCTCGCTCGACAGCACCACCCCGCGCCGGTTCGGCTACGACGAGGCTGCGCGAGCCTTGCTGGTGGAATGGATGGATGGGATGGGACAGGCGATCCCATTCGCCAAGCTGAGGCGCTCTTGTCCCTGCGCTCTCTGCACCGGGGAGCTGGGTCGTCCCGGCCGGTTTCAGCTCGACCCGAACCTCCATCCCGGCGAGGACGAACTCGCCGACATTCAGCTGGTTGGCAACTATGGGCTAAAGGTGATTTGGGGAGACGGTCACGACACCGGGATCTACCGGTTCGAGCTGCTGCAGCAGCTCGGAGCGAGTAGGGAGACGAGGTAGCGCCCCTGCGCGAGGGAGGGGAAGCGGTGGCTGTAACCCGCTCACCGCGAACTCCTGGGCGTGACCGCCGCCCCAGGAGTACCCGCGGGCCATTCCCGAGGCGGGCTACCCCAGAACGCAGAACTCGTTGCCCTCTGGGTCGGCCATTACCACCCAGGAAACGTCGCCCTGGCCGATGTCCACCCGCCGAGCGCCGCGCTCCTCGAGCCAGGCCACCTCCTCATCCTGGGTCCGTTCCATGGACCAGATGTCGAGGTGGATTCGGTTCTTAATTGTCTTCGCCTCTGGTACCGACACGAACGAGATCATCGGAACCTGGGCGGCGGCCCGGTAAGCGTCTTCGCTGGGGCGCTCTGCCTCGTTCGCCCAGGCAGTTATTCCCACCCAACCCTCCTTGGTATGGTCCGCCACTTGGTAGTCCAGCACCGGGGCCCACCACTTGGCGAGGGTCAGGGGATCGCGGCTGTCGATGATGATCTCGGTCAGTCTGCTGGTCATCTCGCCCATCCTAGTCGGGGGTGCTGCCAGCGGTCCATGGACGACTGTGGGTGCACCGCCGCGGCGCCCGCAGGTCGAGGCCCGGGTGCGGCGCGGGAGTCAGCTCTCCCGATCCAGAAGACGCCGGATGGTGGCCGCTACCACCGTCGGCTTGAACGGCTTGATGATGGCCTCCCGGGCCCCTGCCGCTAGGGCTCGCTCCCGTCCCTCAGGGTCCCGCAGCTCGGGCATCAGGACGATCCCGGACGGCGGCTCCAAGCCAGCTTTGATCAGCCGGCGGCAGAGCTCCCGCCCATCCTCCTCGAGTGTCACGTCGCAGAGGAGCAAATCCACTCCGCCCCCCCGAACCAGCGCCTCAGCCTTCTCGGCGCTACGCACCCAGATGAGGTTGTGNNCCCTCCATCTTGAGTTTGAACTCCAGGATCCGTCCGATCATCGGCTCGTCTTCAGCAAGGACTAGCTGGGCAACCGCTTGGGGATCCACAGGCTCGAGTTTAGAGGTCAGCTGGAAGTCCGCCTTTAGATCCCGTTACTTTCCGGCAGCGGGGTGGCAACCTAGGGATCAGATCTCCAGGTCCGATCGCAGTATCACTGGTCGTGGACGGGTCCAGGAAGTGGGGGCACACTGCGCTCGCCGCGTTCATTGCTGGTGCGAGCACGCTGGGTTTGGTCGCCGACACGGGCGCGTCCTTGGCGAGCACGAGCGCCAATTCAACTTCGGAGTCCACGACCACCCTCTCAGCCTTGGTCGCCAAGGCCAAGGCGGAAGTGATCAACCTCGGCGCCGAGGTGCAGACGGCGCGCGAGACGATTGCCAACGACAAGACTCAGATCGGCCAGGAGCGCAACCAGCTGGCGAACCTGATCTCAGCGGAGTACACCGGCGCACCCAACGGTTTGCTCTCGGTCCTAGCGAGTCCCGATTTTAACTCCGCTCTGGACACCCAGATCGAGTTGTCTCAGCTCACACAATCGCAGCGTCAACTCCTGTTGAAGCTGGCCCAGGAAGTTCGCGACGAGCAGGCCAGCGAGCTCGCCCTCCAGCAGGAGCAACAGCAGGAGGCGGCTACTGCGTCCCGCCTGCAGGCCGAGGAGTTGGTAGCAGAGTTCCAGATAACTGAGGCGAGCGAGGCCAACGACCAGCCGCGGATCCAGGGCGGCCCAGCATCCAACCTCACCGCGGCCACGCCGACGCCCGGTCCGACTCCGACGACCACCCCCGGTTCTCCCGCTCCGACCCCGACCTCCCCACCCGTGACCGCGAGCGGTGGCCCGTTCACCGTGAATACCAATCTGACCCTTTCGAGCGGAATTACGCTGGGGCAGATTCAGGAGTTCTTGCAGGGGACTCCTCTGGAGGACGACGCCGGCTACTTCGTCCAGGCAGAGGAGACCAACCAAGTCAGCGCCATATACCTGGTAGCGGATGCCATCCTGGAGACCGGCTGGGGCACCTCGGCGCTCTACTCCCAGAAGCACAATCTCTTCGGCTTCGAAGCCTACGACGCCAATCCCTACGTAGACGGAGAGACCTTCACCAGTGACCAGGACTGCATCTCATACGTCTCCTGGTTCGTATCGGTGGACTACCTCACCCCGCCCGGTTCCCAAGTCGCCAATTACGGCGGACAGGTTGGGACGGTGGCGACAGGGCAGTACTACCACGGGCCGACCCCTTCCGGAGTGAACGTCGACTACGCCAGCGACCCAGCCTGGGCTTCAAAGATCGCCCAACTCGGCGTCCTCCTTCAATCGACGCCGGGCTGAACCAGAACGGCGAGCGGCCGGGCTGACTAGCCTGAAGGGCGTGAGTTCGAGGTCGGAGAAGTTGTCTGGAGGATTTTCCGAAGGACTCGACCGGCCCATCAAACAGTACTTCTGCCTCGCCGACGGCCGAACGGCAGCCTTGATCAACTCCCAGGGCGGCTGCGATTTCTGGTGCTGGCCCCAATTCGACAGCCCCATTCGTCTGGGCGCTCTGCTGGACCCCGGGGGGGGAGGTTCGGTCGGGGTGACGTCCATGCGGGGACCCGTCGCCGCGGGGACCTGGTCGGGGAGGTCCCGCGTAATCCTTTTCTCGCTTCCCGGCGGCCTGCGGATCCAATGTGGACTGCTGGACGACGGGGCTGACACTAGCGCCCTGGTCTGGCTGGTGGACGGCCCGCCCGGCGAACTGGTCCACATCTCCCTGACCGACCCCAGCGCCGGAGGCGGCTCCGGATGGACTCCGACCCCTTTCGGGGCATGGCTGGGCACAGGCGCCCTCCCAGATGGTCCGGGCGGACCGCTGGCCCTGACGGCGGATGGAACGAGAGCGGCCGGCCGGGAGGGCTTGGTCGCCCAGCTCCCAGAGGAGGGGTTGGTCGTCTGCCTGGGCGCTCCCCGCGACGGTGGAGAGCTTCCCCCCCTGCTGGCCTTGGCGTCGAAGTCGCCGAGAGAGGCGGTCCGGCGGACCCGCGAGATGCTGGAGACGGCAATTGCCGAGGATCTGAGGTGGCTGGCAGGGCTGCACCAGGCCCCCACGATGAGCCGCCTGGTGCGGGAAGGTCCCGAGTGGGCAGTCGAAGCGGTCGACCGCTCGCTGCTGACCCTTCGCGGGCTCCAAGAAGAGAAGTCAGGACTCCTGGTCGCCTCTCCAGCCACCTCCATCCCGCAGTGGCCCGTTAGCGAAAGGGCCTGGGATTACCGGTACGCCTGGCTGCGAGACTGTGCCGACGCCGGGATCGCGTTCTGCCACGCGGGAGCTATCCTTGAGGCAGAATCGGTGGCCCGGGGACTGAGCGGGCTGCTGGGCGAGCGCCCCGAACTGGTCGCACCGGTGAGT
>PKXR01000141.1 GCA_003133485.1 Candidatus Dormiibacterota bacterium | reverse complement strand
GGGAGGTGGGACCAACTGTCTGAGTAGGCGCAACCGTTGGACCGCGGAAGGTGGAACTTTTGAGCCATCTGACGGTTCAGCTGGTATCCGACCAGAATGCCGTCCTTGATGATGTCCCAGCGCTGGGCCGCCACTCCCTCGTCGTCGAATCCGACGGTGGCCAGACCATGCGGTTCCAGCCGGTCACCGGTGACATGCATGCGCGGCGAACCGTAGCGCAGGCTACCCACCTGGTCCGGGGTCGCAAACGTCGTCCCGGCGTAGTTGGCCTCGTAGCCGAGTGCCCGGTCGAGCTCGGTGCCGTGGGCCACCGATTCATGGATGGTCAGCCACAGGTTGGAAGGGTCGATGACCAGGTCATGGGGCCCAGGGGTGACAGAAGGGGAGGCCAGCTTCTCCTCCAACCAACCCACCATCTCAACTGCTTCGGAGGGGAAGCCGTGCGCCTCCACGTACTCCCAGCCGCGTCCGACGGGCCGGGCCGTCGAGCGCATGGTCTCGACCAGCCCGGAGCCGTGCTCGTCCACCAACCCCGCCTCGAGGACGGGTTGCACCCGAACCCGCTGCTGGGTGACCCGGGAACCTTCGGTGCTGACGAAGTAGCGGTTCTCCTGCACCTGTAGGCAGTAGAACTCGGCGAATTTGGCGCCCGCCGTCAGACACCGCGCGGTCGCGTCGAGCATGAAATCGACCTTGCGCTCAGCGGCTACTTCAAAGGGATTGACATCCACCTCGCCGATCCACGTCTCCTGGTGGGCCGGCTCGGGCGCCAGCTCCACCCTCTCCTGGAGAAGCGGCCGCAGCAAATGGGCCATCTCGGTGGCCGCCGCCACGGCGCGGGTGACGCCCTCTGGGGTCATGTCACTGGAGGCGGCGAATCCCCAGGATCCGTCCACCACGAGCCTCACCCCGAATCCCTGAGGTTCCGATTCGCTGAGGGAGATGAGGTCGTGCTCTCTGACGTGGATCCCCTGAATTCGATCGCGGTGGATCCGGATGTCGCCGTAGTCAACACCCTCGGTCTCGGTTATGACATCGAGGGCGGTGTCCGCCAACGGACCGAGTGGTAGCTGCAGAAAGCTGGGATCGATTTCCGACATCCTTCCTCCACGGCATAGGGTCGCCCTTGAAAGCTCCCGGCCAGGTAATGGCCTCGGGCCGTCAGCTGGGCCGTGCCGAGTCTAACGACCGGGGCCGCCCGGACACTCCGATCCATCCCCCCGAGTGGGAGAAACCCCGGGCACCGAGCGCCCGCTGGCCCAGGTACCCGGGGTGTTGAGTCGTCCTGGTCGCTAATGCGTCAGTTGGGGCGGACCCGGAAAACTCGGCGTCCGACGACGAGGAGTAGGCCGCCAAAGAGCATGGCGAGCGCGCCCGCCAGACCGGGTCCGAAGAGATCAGCGCCCGTGATCGGGGTGCTGGCCGCCAGCTGTCCACCGACCGGAATGCCGGTGATCGCGACCGGTTCGCCGCACTGGTTGGTCACGGGGAGGTTGTATCCGTCCCCGCTAAAGCTGACGTTCCAGTAGAAGGTTCCCGCCCGTGTCGACTGGTAGCCGCTCGATGGCACCGACGCGTAATAGGTGTAGGTACCCGTGGCAGAGTCGTAGGAGGCGGTCGCGGTGATGGCCCCAAAGTCGCTCACCACCGTGTTCGCCAGGGGCGCGGCCCCGACGGTGGATGGGCACATCGAGACCAGTTCGAAGCTGAGGGTATCGGTAGCTGGGTCACCCGCAGCCTCGACGGCCGAGGTGACGGTGGCCGCGTCGGTGAGAGTGACCCCAATGGTTCCGCCTGGCGACGGTAGGGTCAAAAGGGTCGCAGTGTTCGGCGTTACGACGGTCTCCTCACCACAACCAGCCGAGGCCGTGTTGTCGAAGGGCGCGCCGGGGTCCGAGTACTGCGCCTCCCAGAAGTAGTCGCCGGGCAGGAGCGCATTGCCAACGTTCGCGGTGAGGGTAGCCTGGTACTGACCACCCGTGGCCTGCACCAGCTCCCAGCTCGATGAGAACACCATGTTGCCGCCCGCGCCCCACTGGCACTGGATCGGATCATTGGCGGCGACTGGGCCAAAGAGCTCGAACTCAACGCCGCCGTTGTAGCCACTTGGGTCGTAGGGGTTGGGGTAGAAGTTGGAGAGGACCGCAGTGTCACTAACGGAGGTGTTCGCCGAAGTAACAATCGAAGCCTGCTGAACTGTGTGGACCTTGGGACAGAAGTTGCTGACCCAGACCGGCTCGTCATTGCACGAGCTGCTCACGGTCTGGTTATCCGCATTGCCGGAGTAGGTGTCCATCCAGTAGTACTCGCCGGGCTGGGAAACCACGACGGAATGCGAGAATGCATCGCCGCTGGCATCAACCCATCCGGTGGACGTCGAGCCCACCGGTCCGGAGCAGGTGCCGTTGATGTCGTTCGCGTAGAGTCCGAAGGTGACGTGAGCACCACCGTTGGTGGCATCGTAACCGCCGGTGATCTCAGCCTCGTCGGTGAGTGAGCTCCCCTCCACCGCGTGGCGGTTGTTGATGGTGGTGATTGTCGGCGCAGCCTGAACCACGTCTACCATCTCAGAGCCGCACTGACTGGTGTCACTGGAGTCATTGCTGTCTCCGTTGTATCGGACAGTCCAGCCAAAGTCACCAAGGTTGGTCACCCGGTATCCAGTCGATGTCGCCGTCGAGTACGGCTGACCTACTGACAGGCCCTGCTCATCGCTGAAGACAGAACCACCACTGCAGTCCAGCACTTTGTTGGTGCCTTGCTGATAGAGGTCGAACTCGACGTTCCCGGATGCGGAGTTGAGGGTGCCGTTAGTCGCGTTGGTGATGTTGGCCGTGTCATTGATCTCGGTCCCTACCGGTACCTTCTTCGTGCCGTTCGAAGTTACCGTGGTGATCGGTGGAGTGGCCTTGCCCACGGTCACTGGTTCGCTCCCGCAGGCGGAGGTCGACCCAGTGTTATACGTGTCACCCAAGTAGGTGGCCGTCCACTCCCAGGTGCCAGACTCATTTACGACGTAGGCGGCTGACGTCGCATGACCGCTGCTCAGGGTAACGCTGCCGCTGGTGTACACCGGCGTGCCGGCGCAGTCGACGTTGTTGAAGAGGTTGAAGACCACGCTGCCCGTGGGCTGGTATCCGTTGGTCACGGTCGCGGTATCGGCCACGCTGGCTCCGTAATGGGCCCACGTGCCGGACAAGCTCGGCACCGCCGAGACAGCGGTCGTCAGACCGGTCGTCGCCTGGACGCTCAGCGGCTCGTCGAGGCAGGTACTCCAGAAAGGTTGGAGCGAGGGCCAGCCAGTGCCGGTGGAGATAGTGACCTGGGCCTGCCACTCGTACGGTCCGGCGGCGATTGCCATAAAGGCATTCGCCGGCGTCGACGCTGTGCCGGCGGCCGTAAGCGTCTCAGCACCGCTGCTGTAGACCGGCGTTCCGGTGCAGGTGTTGCTCTGATACAGATAGAAATTCACGATGCCGGTCGCCAGCGAGTCGGTGGCGAGCAAAGTTGTGTAGTTGGATACAGTGGCGCCGTCGCTCACTAGTGATCCGGCGATCGCGGAACTCGGCGTCGCCTGGGTGGTCACTCCCAGAGCGGGCAGTGGCACCGCCACTGTTACCGGCTCGCTGTTGCAGGCGCTGTTCTGCTCGAGTGACTCTTGACCGTCGTTGTAAACCGCGACCCAGTAATAGCTAGAGCCATTCTGGGCGTTGGCCGGAACCTGAAAGCCAGTGTTGGTGGGCGATGTGTTGAGCGAAGACAGGCTCTCGGTGAGCGCCCCACTAGTGGGACCCGTGCTGGTGTTGAGTACGGGCACCACATAACTGGCGATGGACCCGGACCCTGAGTAATTGAAGTAACGGCAGCTACCGGGGACGGTTCCCTGGTACAGATAGAAGTCGAGACTTCCGCTCTGAATGTACTCAAACGAGCTGGTCAGCGTCGCAGTATCGTAAATGAACTGACCCGGGGCAGCCTGCTGGCTCGCGGATCCGCTCGGGCCTGAAGTGGTGAACGATGCTGTCAGTACCGAGTAATCGGTGGGATTCCAGGCCAATACCGTCGTGGCCGTGAGCGAGGCTGCCAGAGCGACGATGCCCACAGCTCCAGTCAGGGCCATGCCCTTGCCGATCCGATCAAGCCAATGCTGCCAGTACTTAGTTCGGGTCACGCGAAACCTCCCATGCGCCGCGATATGTGTTGAATCCGAAAGACCGAAGATCGCTTGGCAGATGGGCCAGATTCGCTTTTGGCCCGGCCAGCGGTCGCGGGGTTGGGTGCGTTGGACCATGCGGTCCAACCCAAGCCCAACCGGAGTGCGTCCCCCCTTCCGGGCATGCCTCCAATGCGTCTCTCCTGCGTGGCGGTCCGACTGCCCCGCTGCACGGGATCTGTGGTCGGCACTGCCCTTCGCCGGGCTGATTACAGCATGTCCGTTACATGTCGTATGGCTTTAGAGACACGAACTTGAGGAACCGTAACCGGTGCGTTACGTGATCTTCAATCCGTGGCTGCTGGCGAAATCACTGCCGGCATTACGCGGTCTGAAGCCCGGACTTCCCGCGGATACCGAGCGCGCCGATCCCCGGAGCCGGCAGGGGGGTTGCCCCTCAGCCGCTCCAGATGCTCAGCCGGACCCCATCAGGCAGTCGCGCGGCGGAGGCGAACCCCGATGCAGACGGCCAGTCCGCCCAGGATTACCGCGACCGCACCTAGCAAGGTGAGCCCTCCGCCACCGAATCCAGTGTCGGGAGCTGTACTGGCCGCCAACTGCCCGCTGCCGGTACTGGCCGCCAACTGGCCGCCGGTCCCGATCGTCACTGCCTCACCGCAGAACACTTGACTGCTGAGATTGTTAGGGTCGTTCACCGCGTTGAACTGGGCTTGCCACAAATATGTACCCGCCACCGTCGGCGCGTAGCTGCCGTTGGAGGTGGCGGTCCACGGACTGGCGCTACCGACGAGCGGTGATGCCCCAAAGTCCTCCACGAGGGTGCCGGCGGCGCAACTGGTGGGCGCGGTGGCGCTCGCCAGATAGAGCGAGAAGGTCACGGTGTCGCTGGAGACCGGACTGGTAATGCCGACCACCTGGGCCGTGTCGGACAGTGGGGCGCCGACGGGTCCAGTCGCGGCGCTGGGGACTGTCGTCACGGTCGCCTGACTAACCTGGACCGGCTCCTGGCCGCAGCCACTCCACGCCGTGATGCCAGTCCCACCGGTTGCCGTCTCGGTGTAGGACACATTCCATTCGTAGGTGGCAGGGGCAGAGATATTGGTGGGCAGCGTGTAGTCCGCGCTGTTGATCCACGGCGACGGGCTGGTCCCGGTCCCCGAGTAGGCGACCAGGCTCTGGAACACTGGAGTCCCTGAGCAGATGGACCCCGACTAGAGCGAGAAAGAGACGGTGCCCGACGGGACTGCCTGGTTGGGAGTGACCTGTATCTGAGCAGTGTC
>PKXR01000175.1 GCA_003133485.1 Candidatus Dormiibacterota bacterium | reverse complement strand
GCCGAGGTGGTGAAATGGTAGACACGCTGCTTTGAGGGGGCAGTGAGCGCAAGCTCGTCCGGGTTCAACTCCCGGTCTCGGCACCACCCTCTCGATCAGAGCTACACCTGGCTTGCCTACCCCTCGGGGCATAGATAGGGCCGGATCGTCGGTCAGCGGTCCGCTACCCTCCAACAAACCGCTCCGCGCGGCGACGGGTCATGGCCCTGATCCACAGCGACGCGCGGGCGGGCTCGAAATAGTCGGTACGACGCGACCGCCAGCAGGTCGCCGCGCACGGTGGCCAGATACCCAGCCCCCCGACGCGTGCGCGCCAAGGTGTTCATGGTGTCCTCGTTGTCGTAGCGGGATCGGTTGCAGCAGCGGTCGACCAGCCGCCGGACCCGCATGCGCCGGGGATTAACGAGAGCGAGGGCTGCAAGCGTCGAAGCCGCGCCGCCAAGCGGTGAGGCGGAGGGGAGGACCCGGACCGCGCTAGCGCTAAGTGGCGAGCCGCGCCTCCAATTGATAGAGAAACCGCGACGCCGTCATACCGTCGATCACCCGATGGTCAAAGGAGAACGACAGGTTGGCACGCCGACCCACTGCTACTTCTCCGTTTTTGATCACGGCGCGGTCCTGTATTGCATGCATGCCAAGAATGGCCACGTTGGGCCAGTTCACCAGCGGGGTCGCCAGCAGGCCACCCTGCTTGCCGCCGCTAGAGATGGTGAAAGTAGATCCGCTTAGCTCGGTGGCGGTCAGCGTGCCGGCGCGGGCCGCCGCCACCACCCGCTGGAGCTCTTGGTGGAACGCCACCGGGGTGAGCAGATCGGCATCGCGCACGGTGGCCACTCGAAGGCCATCCGCGACCTGGACGGCGATCCCCAGGTGAACCCGCTCGTGGTAGACGAGCTCGAGTGCCTGCTCGTCGAAGCTGGCATTGAAGAGTGGAGCGTCAGCTAGTTCAGTCAAGGTGGCAAGGCAGATCAAGCCCAGGATGGTGGGCTGCCCGGCTCCCTCCGCCGTGGCTCCCTCCGCGACCCGCGCCTCGAGTGCCTCCACATCCACCTCTAGGACCACGGTCACTTGAGGCACCTGTTGGTGGGCCATCGCCACCTGCTCCGCCATCACCCGGGCTGGCCCACGAAGGGGCACGCGCCGCCCCTGGCTGAGCAGGTCCGGCAGCCTTACCCGTCCCCCCACCCCCGTCCCCACGACTGATTCAAGCACGATTCCCCGGTGCCGGGCCGCGCGCCTNNCGGTAGGTCCTCCCGGTCCCGCCACCAGAAGCAGGGCATCTCCGACCCGGATCCGTGCCCCCTCGGCCACCAGGACAGCCTCGACCCGGCCGGCGAAGGGCGACGGGATCTCCACCGTTGCCTTGTCGGTGCTGATCACGCCTAAGATCTGGTCGCGCTCAACTGTTTCGCCCTCCCGGACCCGCCACTCCACCAACTCTGCCTCAGTCACTCCCTCACCCAGGTCGGGAAGCCTGAACTCGGCCATGGCGCCTCAGTACTCCAGCATGGTGTGGGCCGCCGCCAGCACCCTCTCTACCGAGGGCAGCGCATCGTCCTCATTCAGGGACAAGGGGAAGGGCATGTCCATGCCGGTAACCCGAAGGATCGGGGCCAGCAGCGCGTCCGCCACCTCCTCCTGAAGGAGGGCCGCGATCTCCGCCCCGATCCCGCAGTGCCTAGCCGCCTCATGGACCACCAGCACCCGTCCGGTCTCCTCGGCGGCGGTCAGGAGACTCTCCCGGTCGAGCGGGTAGATGGAACGCAGGTCGAGCACCCGGGTGGATACCCCTTCTTGCTGGAGCCGGTCGGCGGCCCCTAAGGCCACCTCGATCATGGCGCCGTAGGCGATGATCGTCAGGTCGTCACCGGGCCGCACCTCCACCGCGTGGTCCAATTCCCCGACGTCAAACTTGGACGGCGCCGCCTGGCGGCCACGCCGGTACATCCGCTTGGGCTCGAGAAAAATGACCGGGTCCCCGCACGNNCTCCCCGGCCGACAGAGGGTCGGACGGGATCACCACGCGAAGTCCGGGCATGTGGCTGAAGAGTGTTTCCGGGGAGTCCGAGTGCAGCTCGGGCGCCCGGGTTCCGCCCCCATACGGGATGCGGATGACCATCGGCAGGCCGTAGGCACCTCCGGTGCGCCAACGAAAGCGTCCGGCCTGCGAAACCAACTGCTCGAAAGCGGGATAGACGAAGGCGTCAAACTGGATCTCGACGACTGGATGGAGGCCCACCAAGCACATCCCGATGGCCGCCCCCACGAACCCTGCCTCGCTAAGGGGCGTATCGATCACCCGCTCCTCGCCGAAGCGCTCCTGCAGGCCGGCGGTGGCTCGGAACACCCCGCCGTTGGTCCCGATGTCCTCTCCGATGAGGACCGCGTCGGGGTCGTCCTCCAACAGCTGGGCCAGTCCCCTCGTGATCGCCTCGACCATATTTAATTCAACAATCACCCCGCGGCACCGCCACGATCAGCCCAAGAGGGCTCGCGCAGACGATCCGGAAGCAGGCTCCAAGGGGTCTCTCGGTAGACGGTGGAGGCGATCTCCTCGATCGTGACCGGAGAGAACGCCTCCAAGGTGTCGCTAATGTCGCGAAGTCCCGCGACCGCGTCCGCTCGGATCTGATCGAGCTCAGCCTCGGATGCGAGCCCCGACGCCACCAGCGCTTGTCGGGTGCGGCGGAGTGGCTCCATCGGCTCCCACAGCCGGGCCGATGCCTGATCCCGGTAAAGCGATGGCTCGTCGGCGGTGCCATGGGGACCAAGCCGGTAGCCGATCGCCTCGATCAGGGTCGGGCCCTCTCCCGCCCGGGCCCTCTCCGCGGCTTCCCGCACCACCTGGTAGCAGGCAAAGACGTCGAAGGCGTCCACCCTGACCCCCGGCATGCCGTAGCTAGCGGCTTTGTCGGCCACTCGGCGCACCTTGGTTTGCTTGCTTACCGGGGTGCTGAGGGCCCACTGGTTGTTAGTGATCAGGAAAATCACCGGTGCACCCACCACGGCCGCTAGGTTGCAGGCCTCGTGGAAGTCGCCGGCCGAGGTCGACCCGTCCCCTCCGTAAGCGAGTGCCACCAGCTCCTGGTGGCGTAGCCTGGCTCCCCAGGCGGCTCCAACTGCATGGGGAAGGTTGGTTGCCACCGGAACGCAAATGGGGGCCACCCGGTACTCCATCACGTCGTGCCAGCCGCCCGGATGGCCGCGCCACATCAAAAGCGGGACCAGCGGCGGGCAGCCGCGCAGGGTCACCACCGCGGTCTGGCGGTAGGTCGGGAACAGCCAGTCCCGGCTCTCCAAGGCCCAGACACTGGCTGCCTGGACCGCCTCCTCTCCGTAGAAGGTCGGGTAGGTGCCAATGCAGCCCTGGCGCTGGAGAATGACCGCTCGCTCGTCGAAGGCCCGCAGCCGGGCCATGGCTGTGAAGAGGTCGAGCGCCAACTCTCGGGACCATTGTCGGAGCGCGGCCACCGTCTCTGGCCCCGGCAGGCCCAGGATGGTGCGGGCTCCCTCCAGAAGGTCGGCCCCAGGGGCACCTACGGCTGGCCCCCTTGGCGGAGACGGCGGCGCGCCGGTGATCTTGGACTGGCTCCCCACGGCGCGCTAACTGTAGCAACGAGGTGGTCGGCTGCTCTGCCGGTAGAGTGAGCGCTAGGGCAGCGGGCGATCCGCCTCGGACCGGGCAGAAAAGGATCTCATTTGACCTCTACCGAGACGTCCCCACCGGAGCGCTCGACCCCCGACTCGATGGATCCCCAAGGCGGGCCTACCGAGGCCGTGCTGCTGATGGCCTATGGCAGCCCCCGTACCAGGGCAGAGATTCTCCCCTACTACACCCACATGCGGGGGGGACGACCGCCGACCGCGGGAGCTCTGGCCGAGCTGGAGCGCCGGTATGACGCCATCGGGGGTAGCTCCCCCCTCCAGGAGATCACCCGGGCCCAGGCCGCAGCGCTGGAGCGCGAACTGCGGCGCCGGGACCGGGACCAGTGGCGAGTCGTGGTCGGGATGAAGCACTCCGCTCCGTTCCTCGAAGATGCGGTGGGTCAGCTGGCCGAGGAAGGGTTCGCTTCGGCGGTCGGACTGGTCCTCGCTCCTCACTTCTCCCAGATGAGCATCGGTGAGTACGTGAGCCGGGCCGAAAGCGCTCTGGCGGAGCGGCCGAGCCAGCTGCAGCTGCGGTTTGTGACCGACTGGCACCTCGACCCGGGATACATCCAATGGCTGGCCGATCGAGTGCGTGAGCAACTGGCGCAGAGCGCCCAGTCCCGGACGGCGCAATCACTGGTCATTTTCACGGCCCACAGCCTGCCGGCTCGGATCAAGGAGCTGGGTGATCCCTATCCAGCGCAGCTTGCCGAGACGGCCGCCGCCGCCGCCAACCGAGCTGGTCTGGCCAACTGGACTACCGCCTGGCAGAGCGTGGCAAAGACCGGCGAGCCGTGGCTGGGGCCCGAGCTGTTGGACGTGGTTCGGGAGGCGGCAGCCAGCGGAACCACGGACTTCTTGGTCTGTGCCTGCGGCTTCACCGCGGACCATCTGGAGATCCTCTACGACC
>PKXR01000025.1 GCA_003133485.1 Candidatus Dormiibacterota bacterium | reverse complement strand
GCAACCGGCCGGCTAGGGGTCGTGATTGTGTACGAACTGATCACCCTCGCGCTCTTCCTGCTTATCTGGATGCGGGCCCGTGAACTGGGCCCGGCCCACGGCCTGACCCTGGCGGTGGGAATCCTGGTGGCCGGGCTGGTGGCCTATCCGATCCTGGGACCTCGGTCCCAGATGGATTCATATCTGCTCACGGCCCTGGTGCTGTTCCTAGTGGAGCGGCAGCTGCGCCGGGGCGGCCACGTCGCCTGGGTGCTGCCGCCAGTGTTCCTGATCTGGTCCAACCTTCACTCCGGATTCATCCTCGGCCTGATCTTCCTGNNTGGCGATCGTGGCGGTGGAGTTGGGCTCTGCGCTGGTCGGACGGCGGTCTGATGCCGCGCGACGCCGGATCGGACAGTTGACCTGGGCCACGGGCTGTTCGCTGGCGGTCTGCCTGCTCAATCCGAACGGGCCGTCGATCATCGCCTATCCCTTCGAGACTCAGTTCAATACCGCGCAACAGGCACTGATCCAGGAGTGGCAGAGTCCGGACTTTCACTCCGCGGTGCTGCTGCCACTGCTGATTTTCATCCTCAGCCTCGCGGTCCTTCTGGTCCGCTACCGGTCGATCTGCCTCCGCGACGGGCTGGTCCTGGCCTTGAGCCTCTTCCTCACCCTTCAGTCAGTGCGCAACAGTGTCTTTCTGGTGGCCGCGGGGGCCCCGGTCTGGATCAACCTGGCGGACCACGCGAGGCAGGACCTGGCCCGCCGCTGGCAACCCCATCTGCGACTGCGCCAACCACCACTGGTCGTCCTGGTCGAGCTGATGGAGCTGGTCCTTTTGTTGTCGATCCTGACCATCCAGGTGGACGCCGGCGGGAGCCCTTCGCTCAACTCCCCGACCTTCGTGAATTCCTTCCCCGTCTGCGCCGCAAGATGGCTGGACACCGCCCCGGGGCAACTCCGCATCTTCAACCAGTACGGCGATGGCGGCTTCCTCGCCTACACGGTGCCCAAGGACAAGGTGTTCATCTTCGGCGACGCGGCCCTGATGGGCAGCCAACTGCTGGAGCGGTATGCCTCCATCATCGATCTCAGCCCGAGCTGGCTCGCGAACCTCGACTCCAGCCCGTCGCAGCTGGTCATATTCGAGCGCGGCACCGCCTTCCCAGACGCCCTCCAACGATCGCCGCAATGGACACTCGTGTACCGCGATAACCGGGTCGAGGGCTTCGAGCGGACCAGCCTGCTCAGCTCCCTGCAGCTCCCCCCCAACCCCACCGCGGCGAGCTGGCGGAAGGGCGGGATCGCCGCCTGCGCGTCCCAGGCTAGGCGGCTGTCCTAGTCGCGACCGATCGACCTAGCGGGTCAGGGGTTTGGGGTACAGCCGCCAGAGTGAGATCAGGAAGGTGACCAAAATCACCACGTGCACGCAGGTGCACCAGAGACAGATGTTCTGCAACTCGATCAACTCCACGAAGATCAGGTAGAGGACGGTGAGCAGTCCCAGGCCGCCCCAGACGGCGTGCGCCTGGCGGAGGCCGTAGTTGGCAGGGCGCCGCATCTGCGCCACCGCCAGCAAAAGGCTGATCAGGAAGTAGGCCAGACCCGGAACGGTGATCGGAATCGAGGTACCGGGGATCACGGAGAAGGTGCTGGTCAGCACCACTTCGCAGTTGATGAGCCCGTGATCGCTGCAGACCAACAGGGTAGGCGCGTAGTGGACGGCGGTGAGGTATCCCGCCAAACCCATCCCGATCACGGCCAGTGCTGCTAGGGCCGCTGCCCCCCACGGCGACGAGTCTGACCCAGCGCTGATGGGGCTGGCAGCGCCTCCGGACTCGCCTCCAGCGGTGACTGGAACCATCCGGCGACGGCCCCGGGCCTTGCTCACTCGCTCGCTTTCACCTTGGTCTGCAAGGACTGGATCATCGAGCCGTTGCACACGGCACCAGGCTGCTGCCCGGTGATCAGGCAGGTAGCCGCCGTGACGTAATTGGCGCCACCCAAGACCGCCTGCGCGATCGGTGACTTGCTATGACTCAACTGCACGACGACTTGGTTCCAGCTCAGCCCCTGCATATCGGCCACATCGGTGGTGTCGGTACCCTCCTCGCTGCCCACTTGGACCAGCTTGCCGGCGTAGTCCAAGAATGGATAGCCATCACTGGTGTCGATGCTGGTGAAGGCAGTAGCCAGAACTCCGCTCACGGATTGCAGGTTCTTGTACGGTGAGCCGTTGTCGCTGATGGAGACATTGCTCTGGAGTTCGTGCGCCGAAAAGGCCACGTACTTGCTCTGGAACTTCGCCCCGTAGGCGAAGGTGAAGGTTGGGATGTTGGAGGGCTTGTCATATACGGAAGAGCGAATGGTGTGCAGCCCAGACCAGGTGCCGAATCGGCTTAGTCCAATGATGAGCGACCACCGTTGCAGGGCGCAGTAGGGGCAATATTCGGCGCCCACGAAGCCGACCTCAGGCAGTCCCTTCGAGTTGAGCGCCACCGGCTTGTAGGAGGAGGGGATGTTGAGCGGAGTGTTGCCGATTGCCCCCCCTTTGACCGCGTCCAGGGTCTTCACCGGGAAATTGGTCAGCGTGTTG
>PKXR01000045.1 GCA_003133485.1 Candidatus Dormiibacterota bacterium | reverse complement strand
ACGGTCTCCTTACCCAGGTAATGGTCTATCCGGAAGATTCGGTCTTCGGGGAGCGTCTTGTGCAGGGCAACGTTGAGTTCCACGGCCGACTTCAAGTCGTGCCCGAAGGGTTTCTCGATGATCACTGAAGAACCCTTGGCCAGTCCCGCTCCTTTCAACTCCTGGAGGATGGTGACGAAGGCGGAGGGAGGGACGGCGAGGTAGATGAGTCGGCGTGCCTGTTTCAGGGCCTTGGCCAGTTTCTCTCCGGTGCCCACCTGGTCATGGGTAGTGGTGATGTAGCGGAGCCGCTTGGCGAACTGGGCGAAGCCTTCCCGCTGGAACCCGGTGCGGGAGTATTGCTGTACTGCATCCTGGGCGACCTGCCGAAATCCGTGATCACCAAGCTCCTTGGTGGCGGTGCCCACAATGTCGCAGCTGCGCGGCAGTAGACCCTGAACGCTGAGTTCGTAAAGAGCCGGGAGGAGCTTGCGCTGGGCCAAGTCGCCGGTGGCGCCGAAGACCAGCAGATCTTGATCGGGGGGGACGCGGAGGCGACTTGGGGCCACGGGTCGAGTCTACGGGTGTTGGTGTACTGGCGGTCCGGAGGATCGCGCCGACCATTCCTATACTCGGGGAGTGGTCAGCGGCCGAGCGAAGTCGGAATCTGGGGTGGGGGAAGAGGGCCTGGCCCATCCCCAGGACGTCCGCCAGCTGGTCGCCGGGTTCCGCCGACTGAGCGCGGACCAGCTGAAGCAGCTTCTCGCCGGCGGCACCGGACCAGGGTCGCGGCCGGAGGCTGCTGAGCAGCTGGTCGAGGGAACTCTCTGGGTCGTCCTCCAAGCCGCGGAGGCCCACAAGTCGGAGACTCTCCCGTTGGAGGACCTCTTCCAGGAGGGGAGCACCGCCTTGGTCACGGTGGTCCACGGCCTCGACTCCAGCCGTCCGCTTTCCCCGGAACAATTCCTGAATCGGGTTCGCCAGGCAGTGGGCCAAGTGATGGACTCCCTGATGGTCGAGGAGGAGGAGGCCCGGCTGGAGGACCTGCGGTGGGCCGCCGACGCGGAGAAGCTCTTTGCCGCAGAGGCGGAGCTGCGACTCAATTCCGCCTCCGCGCCAACCGATCTGCAACTCGCGGCCCAACTCAGCTGGCCGGTAGCCAGAGTGGCGCAGCTTCGAAGGGCGGTGGATGAGGCTCGCTCGCAGCACGACGTCGAATTGATGGACATCATTGGGGAGATCGAAGGTCCATGAGCGATGGAATGAAGACCGTACCTCTTGACTCCGCCCACCGAGCGCTGGGGGGGCAGATGGTGCCGTTTGCCGGCTACTCGATGCCACTCCATTACGGTTCGATCCGCCGGGAGCATCTGGCGGTGCGCGATCGAGCCGGCCTGTTCGACGTCTCTCACATGGGCGAGGTCAATGTCACCGGGCCTGGGGCCCTCGACTTTCTCGACCGGCTGGTTACCAACGACGTCTCCAAACTCACCCCCGGCCGTGCTCTCTACACCGTGATGTGTCACCCGGACGGCGGCATCGTCGACGACCTGCTCGTATATCGCGACCAGGACGGTTTCATGTGCGTCGTCAACGCCGCGCGCCACGACGTCGACTTGGAATGGATGCGGCAGTGCCTCACGGGATACGACGCCCGGATCGACGACATCTCCGCTGAGACCGTCCTCCTGGCGGTGCAGGGCCCCCAGGCTAAGGGAATAGTGCAGGCGCTGAGCTCCGGCGAGGAGTTGGAGTCGATCCGCTACTACCACCACCGATTTGGTCGGGTGGCCGACATGGTGGTCCGGATCTCCCGCACCGGGTACACCGGCGAGGACGGGTTCGAACTGTATGCGAAGGCCGACGACGCTGAGCGGCTGTGGTCGGCGGTCCTCGAAGCGGGAGCTCCGCAGGGACTGATGCCGGCCGGGCTGGGGGCGCGCGACACGCTCCGCCTCGAGGCCGGGTTCCGGCTCTACGGCCAGGACATCGATGAGTCGGGCGACCCGCTGAGCGCAGGGCTGGGTTGGGTGGTGAAGCCGGCCAAGGGTCCCTTCGTGGGCAGTGAGGCGCTGGCCGCCATCGCGGCTGACCCGCCCCGGGCCTTCATCGGGATCAAGCTCGGCCCTCGGGAGATCCCCCGCCACGGTCACGCGATCCACCAGGGCTCAAGACAGGTCGGCGAGGTCACCAGCGGCTCTTTCGGCTTCACGGTTGGCGGCGGACTGGCGATGGGCTACGTCGAGCCTGGCAGCGCTGCTCCGGGAACTGAGCTCCGCATTCAACTCCGCGAGGAGCCGCCGCAGTGGGCGGTGGGGCCAGTTGTGCCGCTACCTTTCTACAAGCGACCCGAGAGTTGACGGAGCGGGCTGGCCGGAACGGGAGGAGAGTTGGTGCCCGACTTGAGCGCGTATCGCTTCACCAAGACCCATGAGTGGGTCAGGAAGGAAGGGGACGGAGAGGCCGTTGTGGGGATCACCGACCACGCCCAGTCCCAACTTGGAGACGTGATCTTCTTGGAGCTGCCGAAGGTGGGGGCCAGTGTGGCTGCCGGCACCCGCTTCGGGGCGGTTGAGTCGGTCAAGGCGGCCAGCGACCTCTACTCGCCGGTCAGTGGCGAGGTGGTCGCGGTCAACGACGGGGTCAGCGCCTCGCCCGAAGTGGTCAATCAAGACCCGCACGGGAAGGGTTGGCTGATCCGAGTTCGCGTCGCGGGAGATCTTCCCGGGGATCTCCTCGATTCCGCCGCGTACGATTTGTTCGCGCAGGCGGATTCGCACTAGCGGTCGGACTTCTCAGCGGGGGCGCCAGCTTTTCCATGGCCTATCTTCCAAATTCGGACTCAGATCGAACGGAGATGCTCTCCGCTCTGGGACTGAACTCCGTCGGCGAGCTGTTTCGCGACGTCCCGGTGGGCTTGCGGGACCCGGAGCTGGAGCTCCCCGCGCCGCTCTCCGAGCTAGATCTCATCGGGGAGATGCGCAGGCTCGCGGGGCGTAATCGGCCGCTCTCGCAGTGGGACTGCTTTTTGGGGGCGGGTGTCTACTCGCGCTTCGTCCCGGCGATCGTGCGAGCCACCATCGGCCGCCCGGAGTTCTACACCGCCTACACGCCGTACCAGGCCGAGGCCAGCCAGGGCTATCTGCAGTCGATCTTCGAGTTCCAGTCCATGGTGGCCGAGCTCTTCGACCTCGACGTCGCTAATGCCTCGATGTACGACGTGGCCACTGCCACTGCCGAGGGCGCTCTGCTGGCGACCTTGCACACCGGCAGACCGCGGGTCCTCGCTGCCGCCACGCTCCACCCGGAGGTGCTGGCCGTTCTGGAGACCTACATCTCGGGCCGGGGGGCGGAGCTGGTTCGGTTGCCGCAGCAGGGCGGAGTCACCGACTTGGAGACCTTTCGCAGGGCCCTGGCAGAAGGAGATCCCGCGGTCGTGGTCTTGTCCCAGCCCAATTTCCTGGGGCTGCTGGAACCGGTCGGTGAGCTAGTTGAACTGGCCCATCAGGCGGGAGCACTGGCCCTAGTCGTCGCCGACCCGATCGCCGCCGCGGTGGTCGATCCGCCTGGGGCGCTCGGCGCCGACCTAGTCGCCGCGGACGGCCAGCAACTGGGTATCCCGCCCCAGCTCGGAGGCCCCACGTTGGGGCTTCTCGCCTGCCGGAATGAACTGGTCCGGCGCATCCCCGGGCGCCTGGTGGGAATGACCACCGATTCCCGGGGTGGCCGCGCCTTCTGCCTCACTCTGCAGACCCGCGAACAACACATCCGTCGTGAGCGGGCAACCTCCAACATCTGCACCAACCACGCCCTCATGGCGCTGGCCGCTACGGCCTACCTAGCCAAGATGGGCGAGGCGGGCCTGCGTGGCGTGGCCGACATCTCCTACCGCAGGGCGCACCATCTGGCCGAGCGGCTGAGCCAGATCCCGGGATTCAGCCTGAAGTT
Source organism: Candidatus Dormiibacterota bacterium (assembly GCA_003133485.1). Next base: position 9,574 of record PKXR01000045.1, on the reverse strand, counting down.
TCCCCAACGTGACTTCCTCTGGGAGTTCGTCATCGAGACCCCGGTGGAAGCCGAGCCGCTGGCGCGCGAGCTCGCGGGCGAGGGGATCCTGGCCGGCTACCCGCTCGGCACCGTCGACTCGGAGCTGGTCCGCTGCCTACTGGTCTGCACCACCGAAATGACCTCGTCCGATGCCATCGACCGTCTGGTCACCAGGCTCAGTCGGGTCACTGCCCCCAGCCTGCCGGTGGGGGCGCACGGATGACCCAAATTCCCGTGCCGGCGTGGGCCGGGCCGGAGCCGCTCCTCTTCGAGTTGACCGGTCAGGACAGCCCGGGGCCGATGCTCCCGGCCGCTGGAGTCGACGCACTGGGCCTGGCGGAGGCACTGCCGGCCAGCTGGCGGCGCCGGCGGAAGGCTCAGATTCCCGCTGTGAACGAGCCAGACTTAGCGCGTCATTTCGGTCGGCTCGGGCGGCGCAACCACAACCTCCAACAGGGCGCCTATCCACTGGGGTCCTGCACCATGAAGTACAACCCCGCCGTCAACGAACAGGCAGCTGCGCTGGACGGGTTCGCTGACATTCACCCGCTCCAGCCGGTGGAGTCTATCCAGGGCGCCCTGGAGCTGATGTGGGAGCTAGAGCGGATGCTCTGTCAGATCACCGGAATGCAGGCGGTATCCCTGCAGCCGGCCGCCGGAGCTCATGGCGAGTGGACGGGGCTAAGGATGATCCAGGCGTACCACCTGCGCCGGGAGGATCACGTGCGCACGGAGGTGATCATTCCCGACACCGCCCACGGGACCAATCCCGCGAGTGCAGCCCAATGCGGGCTCGCGGTGGTGACGGTGCGCAGCGCCGCTGACGGCACGGTCGACTTGGAGGACTTCGCTGCTAAGTTGAGTCCGAACGTCGCCGCCGTGATGCTCACGAATCCCAATACGCTGGGGATTTTCGAGCGCAACATCGAGGAGATGGCGCGCCTCGCGCACGAGGCCGGTGCACTGCTCTATTACGACGGCGCCAACCTCAACGCTTTGGTGGGCGTAGCCCGGCCGGGCGACATGGGATTTGACGTCGTACACCTGAACCTGCATAAGACCTTCTCCACGCCGCATGGCGGCGGGGGCCCGGGAGCGGGTCCGGTGGGGGTGTCCGCCGCGTTGCAGGATTTCCTTCCAGTGCCGCGAATCGTGCGCACCGACGGTAGATTTGCCTGGGACTACCAACGGCCGCACAGCATCGGAAAGGTTCGATCTTTTTACGGCAACTTTGGGATGTTGGTCCGGGCCTACGCGTACATCCGAGCCTATGGCGACGGGATTGCCCAGGTCGCGCGCGACGCAGTGCTCGGCGCTCGCTATCTCCGCCATCGGCTGGATCCTTGGCTTCCCGTCGCCATCGAAGGCGACTCCTTCCACGAGTTTGTGGCGACCCCTAAGCGGGCCCAGCCCCCTTACTCGGAGCTGCGCGCGTTGGACATCGCGAAGCGGATGATTGACTACGGCGTATATCCACCCACCGTGTATTTCCCGATGACCGTCCCCGAAGCGATGATGTTCGAACCGACCGAGACTGAATCGAAGCGCTCGCTCGACGAGCTGGCGGCGGTGGTCCAGGCCATCATGGAGGAGGGCGGCCGAGACCCGGAGGTCCTGCGCACCGCACCCCACCAAGCGCCGGTGGGTCGGGTCGACGAGGTCACTGCTGCCCGCCATCCGGTGCTGCGGTGGCGCCCGGATGCGACGCCAAGGTGAGCCGGGAGGACCCAGAGCGGTGCCAGCTTCGGGGACTGATGCTGAGCCGAGCCTTTCAATTTGGCGACTTTCTGCTCGCCAGCGGCCGGCGCAGCTCCTACTACTTCGACGGGAGACTGGTGACCCTCGATCCCGAGGGATCGCTTTTGGTGGGCCGGGCGCTGCTGCGATTTGCTCGCGAGGACGGGGTGTCCAAAATCGGCGGCCCTACGGTCGGTGCCGATCCAATGGTGACCGCGGTGGCGCTCTGCAGTGCTCTCGATCAGGGACCTCGGATTTCGGCCTTCATCGTTCGCAAGGAGGTCAAGGAGCACGGCATCGGAGGGCTATACGCCGGCCCCCCGCCGGAATCCGGGGAGGCAGTGGCGCTGGTGGACGATGCGCTAACCTCCGGCGGATCGCTGCTGCAGGCGGCGGAAAAAGTGGCGGCTTCGGGAGCCCGGATCGTGGCGATCTACACCCTGCTCGACCGGGAAGAGGGCGGTCGGGAGCACCTGGAGGCCGCTGGTTACCGGGTCCGAGCGGTGTTCTTGCCGAGCGACTTTTTGACGGCGGAAGGTCAGCCGCTACCGGCTGCCGATTGAGTCAAGAGGCTTGTACCCCACATCGCGCTCCCAGCTGCGCACCCCCGGCCGGCGGCGGGCGGCTCTCAGCTTGGCGCTGGCCGGGCTCGTGCTTCTGGCAGGCTGTAGCTCCAATCCCAGCGCCACCCAGGCAGTAGCGGCGTTGGGGAGCGGCCTACCGATCAGCCATCATGCCCACGCCCTGGGCAACGCCCTGGTGACCAGCACCCCCGACGGGGGCTTCTACACGGACCCCACCTACCTCCACTTCTACTACGTGCGCCAGGTCGAGCTCAGAGACATCCTTCCCTTGCTATCGGGAGCAGAAGCCCAGGACGCCAAGTCCCTCGCTGGATTGGGGCCGCTCCTCGAGGTGGTGGTAACCGCCACCAACCCGGGGGCCTCCACTACCGGAGTCGACCTGATCCAGACCGTCCTGGAGTCCCGGGTGACCTCGCGGCTAGACCCCCATGGCGTCCGCACCTCGCTCCAGAAGACTTACTACCAACCGATTCGTCCCATCGTGGTCCTCTCCAGCAACCGGCTGGATGTCTGCTCCGCGGACGTCAACCCAGGGGCCAAGGTGTGGATGGTGGCGGTCTTCCCACCGGTCAATACCTCGGTAAAGGTCGCCTTCGTTGACTCGGAGTTTGTGAAGCCCAAAGTTCACGGGTTCTACCTGCCCGTTGGCAAAGGAGCCATCCCCGCGCGGGTCCCCGCAACCCTCTACTCCCAGGATGTCGACCACTGCATTCAGATCCTCAACGCAAGCTGAGCCCAGACCGGCAGGAGCTGGTGGCGTCCCTCCGCGACAAGGGGATCGGCCCGGCCGCGCTGGAAGCTCTCGGCAGTGTTCCACGGGAAACCTTCGTCTCCCCCGACCAGAGAGGCCGAGCCTACGAGGATCGACCGGTGGCTATCGGCCTGGGCCAGACCTGCTCTCAACCCTGGATCGTCGCCGTGGTCGTGCAANNCGTGCAAGCGCTTGACCTGCGCCCCGGCGCCTCGGTGCTGGAGGTGGGCGCCGGCAGCGGTTACCTGGCAGCGGTCCTGCGGGCCGCTGGAGCTGGGCGGGTGGTCGCCGTCGAACTCCTCCCTGTGCTGGCGAGCCAGGCCCGCCGCAACCTCAACACGGCGGGAGTGTCAGGAGTCAAGTTGGTCGTCGGTGATGGGCGACGGGGCGCGCCAGATTGGGGGCCCTTCGACGCCGTCGTCATCTCCGCTTCCACCCGCACCGTTCCACACGCGCTCCTGAACCAGGTCGTGCTGCAAGGCAAGCTGATTGCACCCTTGATCGGCCCGCAGGACGAGCGGCTCTGGTGTCTTCGGCGCGAGGACCAGGGTTGGACTCGGCAGGACCTGGGAGAGTGCCGGTTCGTACCTCTGCTCGGCGATAGCGACGAAGGGCCCGCCGAGATCACCGGCGTCGGCGAGCCGCCCCGACCGTGAGCGCCTACCCTCGGCGCCGGCCCGGCCGCCGGCACCAGCACCCCGCCAACTGGAGCATCCCATGACCAACACAGACGGACTGGGCGGCCTTCTCGAGGTCTCCCCACCACCGGGCGGCCCCTGGGCCTGGCCGCTGCGCGGCCAGCTGGTGGAAATGGTCCTGCACAGCCGGCTGCTCCAGGGGAACCCCCTGGGCGATCCCGCTGACCGCCCGCTTTGGGTGTACCTGCCGCCGGCCTACGCGGAACAGCCCGAGCGGCACTTCCCGGTGGTCTACCTGCTCCAGGGGTTATCGGGGCAGCTGGACATGTGGAAGTCCCGCACCGGGTTCCGCCGCACCTCGATCGAGCTCTTCGACGAACTCTTCAGCGAACTCGGCTCTCCTCCCTGTCTCCTGGTCTTCGCCGACTGCTGGACCAGCCTCGGCGGCAGCCAGTACCTCGACTCGCCCGGGACCGGTCAGTACCACAGCTACCTCTGCGAAGAGGTGGTGCCGGCGGTGGACGCCACCTTCCGCACCTTGGCCGACCGGGATCATCGCGCAATCGCTGGCAAGTCAAGCGGGGGATACGGAGCAATGGTCAGCTCCTTGCTCCGCCCGGACCTCTTCGGAGCCCTAGCCAGCCATGCCGGCGATGCCCTCTTCGAATTCTGTTATCTGCCGGAATTTCCGGAGACGGTGCGGCAGCTCCGCGACCACTACCAGGGGTCGTACATCAACTTCTGGGCCGAGTTCCGCACCCGCCCGGCGCTCTCCCGCCCCCAGGACCGAGTGCTGGTCGAGATGTGGTGCATGGCAGCGTGCTACTCGGCCACTGCCGACGGTACCCCGGAGCTACCGTTCGATGAGGTCACCGGGATCATCCGCCCTGACGTGTGGCAATGCTGGCTCGACTGGGACCCGGTCCGGCTGATCGCCGCCAACCCGGAGGCGGCTCGCTCCCTCAACGGGATCTACTTGGAAGGCGGCCAAAAGGACGAGTGGCATCTCGAAGTGTGCGCCGGGGCGGTGGCGGCCACCTTGCGAGAGCACGGCGTAGCCAACCTCCGGCTGGAGCTCTTCGATGGCGGCCACCTGGGGATCGAGTATCGCTACCCGATCTCCGTCCGGTACCTGGCGGAGACGATGTCGCGCTAGCTCGGCTTAGTCTGGGTCAGCCTTGGTCGGGCGGAGCGTCGTACGAGTGAAACCCCCGGCCGGTCTTGCGGCCCAGCTGGCCGGCTTCCACCAACCGCTCCAGCAGGGGGTTGGGCGCGTAGCGCGGATCGTGCAGCCCCTCGTACATCACCTTGCAGATGCCAAGGACCACATCCAGGCCGATGAAGTCCGCCAGCTCCAACGGCCCCATCGGGTGGCGGAACCCCAGCTTGGCCACCTCGTCGATGTCGGCCGCACTTCCCACGCCCTCCTGGAGAGCGGCGATGGCCTCGTTGATGAAAGGGATCAGGATCCGGTTCCCGATGAATCCGGGGGAGTCGGCAGAGCTCACCGGCGTCTTGCCCAGCTGGCGGGACAGCGCCTCGATACTGGCGAAGGTGTCATCGGAGGTGAGCACTCCGCGGATCAGCTCGACAAGTTTCATCACCGGGACTGGGCTGTAGAAGTGCATCCCCATGAACTGGTCGGGCCGCGAGGTCGCCGCGGCGAGCCTGGTGATGGGAATGGAGGAGGTGTTGCTGGTGAACAGGGTCGGCGGCGCGCAGATTCCGTCCAGTTCTCGCCAGAGATCGAGCTTGGCCTCCAGGGCCTCGGTGATCGCCTCGACAATCACGTCGGCGTGCTGGGCGGCTCCCAGGTCGTCCGCTACGGCGAGTCGCGCCAGAGCGGCATCAGCGCCACTGTCCGGCAGGTGTCCCGCCTCCTCGGCACGCCGTAACTGCTCCTCGATCTGGCCCCGGGCGGCGGTCGCTGCCTGGGGCCGGGAGTCGAACAGCTCCACTTCAAGCCCACTCTGAGCCACCGTCTGAGCGATGCCCGAGCCCATCAGTCCAGCTCCGACTACGAAAAGCTTCGGGAGCTCGGGGAGGGTCACCCCGCGGGCTCGCCGCCGCCACCGCCCTCGCTGGGCTGGGGTGTGGCGCCGCCCTGGCCCACCGGTCCCTGGTCACCGAGTGGCCGAGGTCCACGCCGGCGATGGCGATTGCGCCGTCGCCGAGCACCCTCCCCGGGAGGTCTGGGCGTCCCAGCTGGGGGAGGGGTTGGGATGACGCCGTCGGGGCCGACCACCGCCGGGGCACCGGTCCAGCCCCCGCGCGAGCGATGCCGGTGCCGGCGCCGCTTGGTGGGCCGAATAGCTGGGTCGACAGCCTCACCCGAAGGCTGGCTGGTAGCGGGAGTGGCGGACGCCAACGGTGTCTGCGCGGAGATGGGCTGAGAGCGCCGCCGCCGACGGCGGCGGCTACGCCTCGGAGCATTCGGATCGCCTTCCTGAGGCGTCCCCGGGGGCACCGCCACACCTCCTCGAGCTGGCCTCGGTCGGGCGCTCACGCGGCCGCCGAGGAGGTCAGTCGCCATCAGATAGCCACCGCAGGCGCGGGCCGCCTCCACCAGGCGACCGTACATCGTCTCCTCGCCAGCCCGAAGTGTGGCGGCGTCGCCCACGCAGACCACCAGGCGTCGGGCCCTCGAGATGGCCACATTCAGCCGGTTGGGCACCCGCAAGAACCCGATCCGCCCCCGCTCGTTACTGCGGACCAGCGAGATCACCACCATGTCCTCTTCCCGGCCCTCGAAGGAGTCGACGGTGTCGATCCGCACCTGCCGACGGAAGTGCCGCCGACTGAGCGCCTGGCGCAGCCGGTCCACTTGATCCGCGTACATGGCGATCACCGCTAGGGAGAGCTCTGGGTCAGCCCGCTCGTCGAGGATTCGAACCACCTGGGCACAGACCCTGACCTCCGCGTCATTTCGCAAAGCGCCGCCCGCGCCACGCCGCTCCCGCCCGCCCCGCAGCCCGGCGGTGTCGACCATGTGCAGCGCCACCGGGAACGGCCTCCGGGTCACGTACTCGTATTCGAGTACCTCGGGCGCATTTTCGAGCTGATTGTCGTAGGAAGCGGAACTGATGTAGGAGGAGATCTCCGGATGCATCCGGTGCTGTTCGACCAAGAGGCACCGGGCCTGCTCGGGGACCCCCTTCTCCCAGCACCTCTGAAAGAGGCTGGTGTCGACGATCTCCTCCAGGTCTGGGTGGTCCTCCACGATCTGGTAAATGGCGTCGTCCTCCACTGGAGGCAGCTGCTTGTGGTCTCCGACCATGACCACGGCGGCTCCCAGGCGCAGGCAGGGCAGGGCCTCGTCGATGCGGGCCTTGTTGGCCTCGTCCAAGATCACCATGTCGTACGCCTCATCGTTGGTGATCGAGGAGGTGGCCGCGGTGGCGCAGGTCGCGAAGAAGACGTTGGCCTTGATCAGCCGCTCGTCATCTTCGTCCTCGACCCGGAAGGCGTCGACGGCGGGGTGGACCCTTTCCGCCTTGGCGACCCGGACCGCGCGCAGACCGTCGGTGCCGGCCAACCGCTCCAGGGCGTTGTCCACCGCCAGGTTGCTGTGGGAGCAGACCAGGATCCGCTGCTCCGGCCGCTCGGCCAGCCGGTGTTTGATCGCTTCCACGATGACCGTGGTCTTGCCAGTGCCAGGAGGACCCTGAATGAGGGCGGCCTGCCCCGGTTCCAGGGCGACCATGATCCCGATCGCCCGATCTTGGGCCGGATTGCTGTGCATCCCGGGAGTGAGCCAGTCGCTGCGAGGCTCCACCTCGGGCGCGTAGACGGAGGTGGGGTCGGTCAACAGCTGGGCCAGCAGCAGGCTGCGGGCATCTCCCGAGGCGATCGAGGCCAGGGTGCTGCGCTTCGAGGCGTAGAGCTGCTTATTGAAGGAGGGGGTGATCCAGCCCTGGCTGCCGGCCGCCTCGTAGGCCTTGCAGGCCACCTCCACCAGCCGACGCCGGTGGTCGACCTTGGTGACCCGGCCCAGGTAGTGAGGCTCGTCCTCCGGCTCCACCATCACCGCCGAGTCCACCGAGATGGTGATCGTGTGATCCTTAGGGACGGAAAACTCGATCCGCCCCAATTCGGGCCGACGCCGGTCCTCCTCGGTGAACTCCTTGCCGCAGGAGGGGCAGCGTTCGTCCCGATCGGCCCGCCAGAGGCCCCGGCAGTTCCGGCAGCGCCAGATCTCGACCACCCCGTCGAAGGGGGTCCGTTGGGTGGTGGCCCGGTTGCGCTCGGCACTTTCCAGGCCGTCAACCAGGGCCAGGGTTTGCAGCAGGATGGGGTCAGGGTCCTTGGAGCCCCGCGCTAACTTGGCGAGGTCCATCAGGTGGAAGGTGTCGCTGGAGATGCCGTCCTCGGCGCTGACCACCGGCAGGCGGCAGCTGACCCGAAGCACCCGGTTACCGAGATCGTCCCGCTCGGCGGGGGCGGGGCGGACGCTGTCGACCCGTAACGCGGTGTGCTCCCGTGTGGCCCGAGAGGGCCGCAGCGGGGTGCAGGTGACGTCCAGGCCGGGCAGCAGCAGAGTGACCTCTGGGGTGTCTCCCTGTCCGGCGATGACCGCGAAGTCGTCCAGGGCACCGATCTGAGCCGCGAAGTGCTCGCGGGCGCCACCGTTCCCGTTGCCATTCAGGGCCTCCAGGAACGACATCGCTTCAGTTGCCTCGGGCACCACCAAGTGGAGGTGCCGGAGGGTCAGGGTTGGGGGCGTCAGGGCGCCACTTCCTCCGGACGATCCGTGTGTTGAGAACTAGCCTGGAACAGGCTGAGTGGTGTCGGTCTCCTTGGCTGAGGCCGAAGCCTCGAGCATGAGGCCTGCTTCCGGCAGGCCCTACCGCAGCTGCGGCGGGCCGCCATGCATGGCGAAAGATAGCGCGAATTGACCCCGGATGTGCAACCGACCTTCGCGTTTGGGGTCTCCGGCCCCTCTGGAAGCGCCTTCCGGACTGCTAAAATTGGGCGTGGCTTCCGTACGGCTGAGGTCCCGGAACCGCCCTCCACGTGAAGGTGGAGCGCCCCGCCAGCGCCACGGGCGCCGTGCACTTCGCCAAGAGGAGCGATTTGGCAGAGCCTGACCCCGAATTGTGGCTTCCCATTCAACCGGAGGGTGAGCCGCCGGCCCCCGAATCCAAACGCGCCCGCAAAGGCAAGGCGCCCAGGGTCGCGGGCAACGGCTACTCCGCCGAGCAGATCCAGGTGCTGGAGGGGCTGGACCCCGTCCGGCGCCGCCCCGGCATGTACATCGGCTCCACCGACGTCCACGGGCTGCACCACCTGGTCTACNNGCCGCGGGATTCCGGTCGACATCCATCAGCCCACCGGCAGGCCGGCGCTGGAGGTGGTGATGACCAAGCTCCACGCGGGAGGCAAGTTCGGGGGCGGAGGCTACAAGGTTTCGGGCGGGCTCCACGGAGTCGGGCTCTCAGTGGTCAACGCCCTTTCGGAACGGATAGAGGTGGTGGTCTACCGGGACAAGCGGATCTACCGCCAGGAGTATTCCCGGGGCATTCCCATGAACGAACTCCGAAGCGAGTCCGACAGCAAGTCAGGACGCCGTGGCACCACCATCCGTTTCTGGCCGGACGGTCAGATCTTCACCGACACTCAGGAGTTCAACCGCGAGACCATCCTGACCCGGCTGCGCGAGCTCGCCTTCCTCAACAAGCGGGTGCTGTTCCGGCTCATCGACGAGCGCCCGACGCCCTGGGCTGAGGCCAACTTCTACTTCGAGGGCGGCATCGAGGCCTTCGTGCACTACCTCAACCGGGGCAAGGGGGCGGTCCAGGCCCGTCCGATGTACATCGAGCGCGAGATCGAGGGCAGCACGGTTG
>PKXR01000241.1 GCA_003133485.1 Candidatus Dormiibacterota bacterium | reverse complement strand
TGGTGCTTGCGGTACTTGCCCAGATACGTGCCGTCCGCGTCGATCACGGCGGCTGTGTTGTAGTAGATCCCGGGCTGCTCCACTTCATAGACGGGAACGACCAGCACCATATTGGTCGCCTCGGCGACGGCACGCATGCGCTCAACCGTGGGACCGCCGGGTACTAGCTCGGCCAGGCCATAGTACTTGGGATCCTGAACCTGACAGAAGTAAGGGCCTGAAAATATCTCCTGGAAGCAGACCACCTGAGCACCCCGCTGGGCCGCTCGCTCCGCCGCCGCCACCGCGGCAGCGACCATTGACCCTGCGTCGCCAGTCCACTTAGCCTGCACAAGCGCCGCTCTGATTAAGTCAGACATGACTGCGCTCACTAACGTCTAATCTTGAGTCCGCTCTCAAGACCTTGCCGCCCTTCTCGACTCCGCCAAGATGCACCTAATTATCCTACAGCGACGGGCTGCGGCAGCTTGTCGGCGCCGCGATAGCCCGCAGGTCCCAACCGGCCGCCGTTCAAGCATTCGACGTACAGCCCCGGCTCGCATCCTAGAGGCCGCCCTCAAGGAAACGATCCTCCTCGACTCCTCACTNNTGGTGTCGCCAACGGTTTGGACTTTCGCTAATAGCAAGTCCTCATCGACCCCAGGTACACCATCCGGTGTAACGACCACGCGGCCATTTACCAATACTGACTCGACGTCTGCCGAAGTTGCCCCATGAACCAGCGCACTAATGGGATCGCGCACTGACCCGATATGGCGAGACCGTAGATTGACGACCGCTAGGTCCGCCAGCGCGCCGAGCGCCAGTCGCCCGAGATCATCTCGTCGGAGGGCCGCAGCGCCACCCAATGTCGCAGCGTTGAAGAGATCGCGAGCATGTCCTGAGCGGAAGCTGCGATCCATGATCTTGGCCACTACGGAGGCTATCTTCATCTCATAGAGAAGATCCTGGGGAAAGACGTCTGTCCCAAGGGCCATTGTCACCCCAGCCTCTCGGTACCGATCAAAAGACTCGAGGCCGATTCCACGGCGGGCAAAGACCAAAGGACAATGGGCGACTGCCACCCCCGACGATCCCAGCAAACGCAGATCGCCGCGATCTGAATACGTCGTCGCAGAGTGCTCGTCGATGTAGATGCAGTGTCCAAGGATGACACCCGGGCGAAGTAGACCGCTCTCTTCAAGGAACCGCACTGGAGTTAGCCCGTAGTCAGTCACTATCCTGTGCCACTCAAGCTGCGCTTCCGCGGCGTGTATGCTGATCCCGACGTTCAATCGGTCCGCCGCCTTGATCGTCGCGCGGAGCAATTCACGAGTGGAGGATGCCACTTCCAATGGGAAGAGCATCCCTCGGATCCGTCCATCATAGCTGCCGTCTCGTTCTTCAATGAAGCGAATAGCGCGCTCGAGGTCAGCCATCCCCTGTTCTATGTGCCACGCCTGCTTTAATCGATTGGCGCGATCGTAGTACCACGTGGCGGCGCTATACCCTGGGCCGAGGTAAGCGCGAATGCCTAGGGCACCGCAGACCTCCACGAACTCATCAATCCGACCAATACCGCCGAGCTCTCCACCAATCTCAACCATCGTCGTGCAGCCACTGCGGAGTAGGTTCACCACCGTGTAGACGCCGCCTACCTCAGGACTTTCGGGATCCACGAGCGGCGCGGTTCGTTCGGTGGGGCGACCCTTTCGCGGGATGTAGTTCAGAAACCCAGTGTTATAAAGGTCAAGTCGGCCGGCGTCCGCTATCATGCGCTCTGAGGCTTGGGACGACGCATGAACGTGAGTATTGATAAGTCCAGGTATTATTAGGCGCCCCGGACCACCTAGCACCGGCCCCCTGGCCGGACGATCAGCACTCTGCCCAATCCACGCGATGTGATCACCCTCGATCTCCACTGCTCCATCGCGCAAAAGTACATGCTCCCGGCCATCGAATGCTACGACCCAGCTTCCCTCGACTCGGGTAGCCACTATTCTCGCCCCACCGGCCCGTCGATCGGGACGAAACACGGGAGGCCAAAGTCTCCGAACGGCATGATTGTCAATCGGACCGTGTCGCCGATGGCGATGCGCGGGGACGGTTCGCCGACGATGTTTGTGAGCATCCGGATTCCGATGGGCAGATCGACTAAGGCAACCAAATACGGGGCGGGAAGGTGGAACCCCTGCGGGGCTCGCCGGACGACTGAGAAGCTGTAGACGTAGCCTTCCTGGCCCGCGTCGATCCACTCAGCCTCCTCCGCGCCACAGTGAGGGCAGAATCGACGCGGGTAGGCGCGGACCACCTTGCATGCCGAGCAGCGTTGCGCCGTCAGGTGGCCATCCTTCAAGGCCTGCCAATAGGGCAACGTCTCCTTGGTTGGTTCCATCACGTCAGCCCGGCGGCGAGCAGGACCGTACCAGTCGCCGAGAGGAACTCGCCCACACCATGACTCAGGGCCACCTCGCATCGAGGAACTTGACGGCGTCCGGCCTCTCCGCGTAGCTGGGTTACCGCCTCAATGAGAGTGAAGACTCCGTACATCCCGGTGTGGGCAAAGGAGAGACCGCCACCATTGGTATTCATCGGGAGGTCCCCACCAGGGGCAGTGTGCCCTGATTCCACGAACGCAGGTGCCTCGCCCCGCTCGCAGAAGCCAAGGTCTTCCAGGGCCATGATCGGAGTAATCGAAAACGAGTCATAAAGCATCACGAGGTCGACTTCCTTGGGTGACAGCGCCNNTATGCACGTGCCCCGGACCTGTTAGCAGGAGACCGCGTCAGATCACTCATCTGCGCTATAGACAGATGCATCTGGCTGCTACCCATCCCCAGCACGCGGACAGGCGCCCGCGTGTCAGCCGCTCTGTCCAGTCTAGTAATCACGATCGCACCGCCTCCGTCAGAGATCAAACAGCACTCAAGTAAGTGGAGAGGCGAGGCAACCATAGGAGAATTTAGGACCTCGTCTACGGTGAGCGGGCTCTGGTTGCACGCAAGGGGGTTCAGAGCCGCCCAAGCCCGCGTTGACACCGCGACCGGTGCCAGAGCGTCCATGCCGAGGCCAAACTGCCACAGGTAGCGTTGGGCAGCCAAGGCGTATGCGACCATAAAGTCATTGCCGTAGACCAAGTCGAATTGGTGGAGGGGACTACGCGGATCACCCCAAACGTCTGTGGGCCTCTTCCTGTCTGTGAAAGCCGTAGAGCCGTGAGCAAGCAGCGCGGTATTGCACAGGCCGGCCTCTATGGCAGCGCTAGCATGCTCAACGTAAGTCACCCAGCTGGCACCTCCCACGGCTGTGCTGTCTGCGTAGGAGAGCTCGTCCAGGCCCAGGTAGTCCGCGAACTCGAGCGTAGAATCGACCCCAAGCCCAGTGCAAAACAGTGCGTCCACGTCCACGAGTGACAGTCCGGCGTCGCTAAGTGCTCGAAGAGATGCCTGCGCAGCCAACTCGTAGGCTGAAGAGACCCCTGCGATACCGGGCGTGCCGATATCCGACAGCGCAGCCCCCACGATTGACACGCCCTTACCCAAAACGGGACTACCCATCACTGGCCACCCCCTCGACCTTCACGTCCAGTGCAATGGCGCCCTCAANNAAGCGTGACCCGGAGTGGGTTGATGTCGATCGAGACGCCTTTTCGGCCGCTTGAGGCAATCAGGATAGAAACGCGAGCCACGGCTTGACATAGCGCCTCCCGACTGCCGGGTTCTCGACCGCGGTATCCGCCAAGCAAGGACTCAAGTCTTGTTCCGTTCAGCTTCTGATCAATCACCTTGGCGGTGGTAGGGGCGGCGATCACGGTGGTTTCATCGACGAGTTCAACTAGTATCCCACCTGGTCCAAATAGAACCACAGGACCAAACTCCCGATCCATGTAGGCTCCTACAAATACATCGAGTCCATCCGCCACCTGTTCGGCGACTAATACGGCGTCCATGGCTGGGTGCGCACGCTTGATCTCGCCATAGGCCACCGTCAATTCGGCCTCATTGGTGATCCCTAACCGTACCCCGCCGCTGTCAGATTTGTGGAGGAGACCTGGTTGCACAACTTTCAGCACCACGGGGTACCCGATCCTGGCGGCATCCCGGCATGCCTCGGAGAGAGTTCGGCACTCGCTAAATGTTGCGGAGCAGATCCCCCAGCCTGCAACCAATCGGAAGGCCTCCGCGTCTGTGGTTGGGATCGGACCGGACCAAGTCTTGTCGACCCGCTCCGGAACTGGATCTCTCGTGGTCCGCGCAACGGCTGACCAGGCCTTGAACGCCTGCGCAAGACCGCTCAGGCGCGGAATCCCGCGCCTGCTTAGTACTTCCGCCAGGCTCGGGTCATCCGCGGAGATAGCCGTGCTTACCACCACCCAAGGTCGATCGTCCTCTTCTGCGATGACCGCCACCGCAGATGCGATGTCGATCGGGAGGCCCGGATCGGATGTGGGCGGATCGCGCGGTGCATCGAGAGCTAGGACGAAGCCCCCCAGCGACGCGTCAGTCGCCATGGCTGCCACCGCATCCCGCACGGACTCTACAACCCGACCGTCCACCCAGCAATCCACTGGATTACACACTTGGCGAGGCTCCCCAAGAGCACGCTGCACCGCTGAACTGGCGGAAAGCGTCAGATTCGGAAAGCTAAGCCCTTCCTTCTCGGCGCTGTCGAGCAATAGGCCGACGTGGCCGCCTGAAATCGTCGCTCCTCCAAGCCGAGAACCTGCTGTCCGCTCAGTCGCCAAAAGCTCCGCGGCACAGAACAGCTGGTCTACATCCTCCACAACGGTAGCGCCATGTGCCGACAGGACGGCCCGGACGATGCGGGTATCGCTCGCCAAGGCGCCCGTGTGCGACCGAGCCGCTTGCGCAGCACCCCTCGACTGACCGGTCTTGCATACGACCACCCTCACGCCTCTGTCAGCAGCTTCATCCAACGCACCGATCAGGGCGTCCGCATCGGAGAACCCCTCCAGGTACAGCGCGACGGTCGAGGTACAGCCATCCTCGAGCAACCACCGCAGCACGTCCGCGCTGTTGACTACAGCCTCGTTTCCCACTGATACCACCGCACTGGTCCTAAGCGTGCCGGTGTGATTGATCGCAGACACGCCTACCGACCCGCTCTGTGTGATTACCGCAACCCGCCCCGATGGCGGGAGTCGCGTCACGCGGTCCATGTAAAGCGCCGAGCTGTAGGCTGGGGCCACGAACCCCATACAGTTCGGCCCGAGAATTGCCATATCGCCGCTTCTCGCAGTGGCGACCAGGGCCTCCTGGAGTTCGCCGCCTGCCGGGCCAACTTCGGCGAAACCGTTTGCGAAGACGACCGCAGCCGGCGTGTTTGCCGCCTTCAGTTCCTCAATCGCGCCGAGTACATGCCTCGCTGCCACTGCTACGATGGCCACGTCGACCGGCGCGGACATGCGGCTCACGGAAGGTACGCACCGAACACCGCCGATTTGATCCCGATGCGGATTGACGAGCTCGATCCTTCCCTCAAACCCAATGGTCTTTAGGTTGAGATACGCGTCCCAGCCGGCTCCGGTAACACTAGCACCCACCACCGCTATGCTCTGTGGACGAAACAACCGGTCCAGCTTCATGGTACCGCTCGTCTTCGCTTGCGCCGGAACGCTGCGAGCCGCGCTTGAGCATCCTCCGTGTGCGAGATCCAGGCAAACGTAGCCATCTCACTTCGCAAGGCCGCCTCGAAACCATCATCNNGCGACAGAGTCCGGCGGAAGACCTGCCAGAGCCTTTGCCATCTGCCGTCCCTGCCGTTCAAGGTGGGCGGGAGCACAAACGCGCGCTACCAGCCCTAGGACCAAGGCCTCCCGAGCATCGACCCATCGGCCACTCAAAAGTAAATCCATTGCCCGTCCCCGCCCCACAATATCTCTAAGAAGCACAGCCCCACCCCATCCAGGAGTAAGGCCTAGCTCGACCTCCGGGAACCGAAACCTCGCATCACTCCCTGCTATGCGAATGTCGCAGGCCAAAGCGAGTTCAAGAGCTCCGCCAATGCAGTAGCCTTGAAGGCTGACCACAGATGGTTTCTGGAGTGCGTAAAGACGCGCAACGGCATGCTCAGACGCGCTGCGCCGTAGGAGCTCTGCCTCTGGTAACACCTCTTCCCGGATATCCGCTCCCGATGAGAAGTGGCGACCTCCAGCCCGGAGGTGGACGGCACGCACATCCGGCGTCTCCCTCGCAAGTTCAACACCTTCAGCTAGGGCCTCGAGCGTCGCGTCATCAATAGCGTTGATTACCGATGGCCGCCGCAGCGTTATGGTGAGAACACTGCCATCCCGAGAAAACTCGATCCCAGCCATACGGATATTGTCGCAGGACTCTACGCCTTCGAACTAATAGTCGGGGCCAAGTCGCTTTGCGAATCACGTGCCAACTCACCCGCCACAGATCGGCGGGCGAGGAGGAAGTAGACAACTGCACCAAATACCAGCCCCATCCACGCGCTGAGATCGGCACCCATCGTGTGCGACGAGAGGGGACCCTCGAAGACGGGACTCACATCTAGCCAACTAAGAGCCGCGAGCATTCCAACTACCTGGGCCACGAGGGCTGCCACGCGGAAGCCGTTGTTACTCCAGTAGACGCTTCCGAGGCGGCCAAAGAGAGCCTTTGAGTCATACCGTCCGCGACGCAGGAAATAGTCCACTAGGAAAATCCCTGTCCAAGGCCCGACCCACACGATGACAAAGAGGAGGAGGTCTGAAAGAAAAGTGTAGAACGACGAGGAGAATGTAATCAGAAACGTGAGGATCGAGGCGATCACAGTGTCGATCAGAACAGCGTGCCAGCGTCGGATTCGTAGACCAATCGCCTGCAGTGTGAGTCCGGACGAATACAAAGTGATGCCATTGATAGCAAAGAGTTGCGGTAGAATAACAATCAGGTATGGCACCAGGAACCACCCTGGGAAAACCTGGGGTAGCCCCGAAATAGGATTTGTTGCTGCCGGAACGGCCGCTGCCGCACCTGCACCAATCAGCATCAGCAAAGTCCCGGGAATGTAGCCGCCCAATGCCACCCAAAGGACTACCGAGCGTCTACTCGCCGAGGCCGGCACGTATCGAGAGTAGTCACTGGCTTGCGTAGACCAGCCCAGCCCAGCGGTCGCAATGACGAGAGCCAAGCCGAGAGTGACTGTTGCCCAGCTCCCCTGCTGGTGTAGAGCACTGATATCGACTTTCATGAACGTTAGAACCGCCATGATCACAAACAGAGCTGCGAAGGGGTAGGTCAAGTACTTTAGGAGACGCAGAATTGTGGCGTGCCCGAAGAACGGGATCAAGAACTGGATTCCAGTCGCCACGAGTATCACGATCACTTTGAGAGCGATCGACGATTGAAGGCCAGCCTTCGCCAACAGGGCTAAACCGGCCAGAACGACTAGGGACAGACCTAACACCTCGTAGCCGATCATCGTTATCCAATTGAATACCGAAACAGATCGCGCGCCATTCGGCCCAAATGCCGCTCGCGAGATCGCGAACGTGCTCGTTCTGGCGCTTGGACCCTGGATGCTGCAGATCCCAACGATCACGTAGCTAATGTTTCCAAGTACGATCAGGATGACTGCTTGGGCGAATGACAGCCCTATAGCGATGAGAAGGGCTCCCGTCACGAGCGTCTCTACGTTGAACAGGGCGCCGGTCCACATCCAGAAGAGGTCTCTAGGTTTGGCGTACTGATCTTCCGGCGGGATGACCTGGATCCCACGCTGTTCGACAGCTAACGGCCTTGCTCGTTCCTCAAACACCTGGCCAAAGTCGGTTCCTTCGCTGGCTGGCGAGTGCGTCGACAAGTCATCCCCTCCCGAGCTCAGCATCCGATTTCAACCCGGTCGATTCCTACGCGGACCGGCCCCTGATTTCAGGTCAGCCAAGCTTAGAGAATGGGCGGGCACCGTTAGGTTGTCAATAGACAGAATGTCATCAATTCAGCGTGCCGCTTTGACAGTGCGTAGCAGCATCTTCGCCAGCGATCGTCGCGGAGAGAGGGTGGCCGCGGGATCCTAGCTCCCGTATCCGACCGACCGATCTAAAGGGCGATTGGCCAAGGAGGCCGGCGGCCGCCCTTCACAAACCGCTTGGCGCCACACTGCGCCGCTTCTGGTTCGACGGCATCTGTAGCGGCCGAAGGGCATGGCTCAGCGCCCGTCAAGGGTTCGGAGCTATCGCTAGCTGGGGTCTCGGAGAGTTCCAGGCGAACTACCCAGGACGCTGCCTGGTAGTTGTAGTATCTCCAGCGGGCCGACGAGCTGCGCCCGGTGATCCTCCAATTCTGGGACGGGGTCTACTGAATGGATCGCGGCGATCGAACTCCAGTGATACCGGGCCGACAGATCTCTCAGTGGGGGCATGCCCTCAACCTGGTCATCTGCCACACTCTTCCAATCAACCAGCCCACCCACCCCCAACCAGTCTTATGCACTTTTTGTGTCGAACCATTCGATGCCTGTAATAGTCGGTGCCTCAATGGCTGAACTGAAGCTCCGGGAAATCTTGGCAATGGACGTGGTCAAGCGTGGCCGACCAGAGGTGGTCGTCGGTAACCATCTTCTTGAGCGAACTGTACGCTGGGTCCACACCAGTGAGATCGCCGAGATTGGTCCACTACTCAAGGGCGGCGAACTGCTTCTGACTACGGGTCTTGGTCTAGCTGGCGCCACTTCAGCGGGTATACAAAGNNCAAAGGTACGTCGACGAGCTCGCGGATCGCCATGTCGCTGCACTGGCCATCGAGCTCGGTCGAACCTTCAAGAACATCGCGGACCCGATGAGGGACGAGGCCGAGAGACAGCAGCTTCCGCTGATCGCACTTCACGCCGTAGTGCCGTTTGTCGAGATCACAGAACGCGTCCACAGTGAGTTGCTTGATCGGCGAGCCGATCTTCTTGAGCTGTCCGCGGAGACGAGTCGCATCCTGAACGAAGCACTACTGTCAGGCTGGGGACTTCCCGAGATCATGCGCACACTTTCCACCCTAATGCATTGCCGTGTTGCGCTCCGGAGCGCGGCCGGATTCACGGTTGAGTCAGCAGCATTCTTCCCGCGTGAGCTCGAGTGATCCATCGCCGGGCCACGGGTCTTTCCGATCCAGCTGTTGGGCGCGCGTTGGGGGGACTTGATCGTCGAACGGTACGGTCTCGATCACGACGAGGAGCACCTACGCATCATCGGTGACAGGGCGGTCACCGCGATCTCACTTGAACTGCTCCGAACCCTGCAACCCCCCCTGGATCGCTACGCCGCAAAAGCGGCATTGATGGAGGATATCGTCGCGGACCGCGCGGGTGATCCGCAGGCGCTCCTGAGTCACTTGAGTCTGGTGGGCTTCCGTCCAACTCGGGATACCGCGCTCTTCGCGAGCGCAGTGCAATTGGACAACCCGGATAGAGCTTCCGGCACCGCCCGGACTCTCGAGCGCATAGCCGCGCAAACCATGTCGGCCACAGTGGTAGGGCAGGTGTCCGACCGACTGATCCTCCTCGGAGCACTACGATCGGACCAATGCCAAGACCTTCGCGGCACACTCGACCACTTGCGGAGTAGCGTGAATGAGGAGCTACAACGCCAGGGGCTAGAGATTATTCACGTTTTAGCCAGCGGACCCGTGACGACAGACGTACGGTTCCTACCGCACAGCGTGTCTGTGGCCGTCGAGAGCCTGACGCTCGCGATCTCCCTCGGACTCCACGAAGAGGTAATTCTTTCGGCCGACATCGATGTGTACCGGTTACTATCACACCTCACCAACGATCCCGAACTCAAAGCATTTGTCGAGTCGCAGCTGGGTCCCCTGATCGAATACGAGACTCGGCATGGCGGGCAGCTGATCAAGACACTCCGAGCCTACCTCGGTGGAGGCTCTAAGACTAGCATCGCTACAAGCCTCAGAGTCAACCGACAATCACTGTACTATCGGCTTTCCAAAGTCGAACAGCTTCTTGGCCACTCACCGGATGATCCAGGGAGCCGGGAGTCCCTTACGCTAGCCCTCAAGGCGTGGGACCTAATAGGCTCCCACCAGCGGACACATGGGCCTCTTCGNNGGTGGAACAGGGTCGCTGAAGTGGGCTTGAACGAGGTCACGCTAGCTGGTCGAATTGCGATTGTTACCGGGGCGGGCGGCGGGCTGGGACGTCAGCACGCCCTCCTCCTCGCGCGGCGTGGCGCTGCAGTTGTTGTCAATGATGTGGGTGGGCCTGTGGATGCCCCCGGGGAGTCACATTCATCCGCTGACCAGGTCGTTCAGGAGATCCGCCAAGCTGGCGGATCCGCGGTACCAAGCGGCGCGTCGGTTGCCGACCCAGACCAAGCCGTCGAGATCCTCGAGATAGCTCTTCGAGAGTTCGGGCGTGTTGACATCCTCGTCAACAACGCCGGCATCGTCCGTGACCGCACATTTCTAAAGATGAGCCGGGAAGAGTTTCTCAGCGTCCTGGATGTGCACTTGACGGGCGCCTTCAACGTCACCCAGCCCGTTTTCAGGAAGATGCGCGAGCAGGGATACGGCCGCATCGTGCACACTTCCTCGACGTCCGGCCTGTTTGGAAACTTTGGGCAAAGCAACTACGCCGCTGCGAAAATGGGGCTTCTCGGCCTCTCCCGAGTACTTGCGATCGAAGGCGCGAAGTTCAACGTGTCATCGAATGTAGTGATACCCTCTGCTGCCACTAGGATGACCCAAGGCTTGTTCGGTCAGGACGAGTCACTATTCGCGCCCAGTTTAGTGTCGCCTATGGTCGCTTTCCTGGCCTCCGACGAGTGCACATTCTCGGGGGACATCTTCAAAGCCGGTGGCGGACACCTAGCGAGGGTGTTCATTGCCGAAACCGATGGGATCGTCAGGCGGCCCTCAGAGGTGACCATCGAAGAGATCCGGGAGCACATCGATGAGATTCGATCTACCGCGCACTACTTTCTTCCTGAGTCTAGCGAAGATGAGTATCAACGGGTGGTAAAGATGCTCCGTCAGGATAAACGAGCCCAGGGTCGCGCTTGATGGCAAGTTACACGCTCGACCAATTGAAGGCGCACTTAGGCGCGGACCTCGGCGAGAGTGGCTGGCACCGCATTACGCAGGAGCAGATTAATCAGTTTGCCGACGCCACGCTGGACCATCAGTGGATCCACATCGATCCCTACCGCGCAGAGTCGGGGCCATTCGGGGGCCCGATCGCCCATGGGCTGCTAACGCTGTCACTCTTGCCTACCTTGTTGTCTGAGTGCTTCACCTTAGACACTCCGGGGATGGATATCAATTACNNCACGGGTTCAATCGCGTTCGCTTTCCAGCTCCTGTGCGTGAGGGAAGCAGAGTGCGGGCTCACGCCGCCCTCAAGGCGATAGACGACATCGCAGGTGGAGTCCAGCTCGTCGTCGCGTTTGAGCTCGTCGTCGAAGGTATAGAGAAGCCAGCTGTCGTGGGTGAAACCGTGTTGCGCCGCTACTGGTCGCTGCCCTAGTGAGCGCTGGCATCGAGGACGGCGGGACTACCGAGGAACCACTCGGAGAATTTGAGCGGCGCCGCAGTGCCATCCGGACTCAGATGGGCGGAGCGGATCGCATCGACCGACTCCATGCTGGAGGAGCGCGAACGGCGCGAGAACGGCTAAACGCACTCCTTGACCAGGATTCCTTCTCCGAGTTGGGTACCTTCGCCGCGTCGTCTCGACCCGAGGATCGCACCACGACACCGGGCGATGGTCGGATTGTTGGCTTTGGCTACATCGACGGCCGGCCGGTTGGAGTGGCGGCGGATGACGCCACTGTCCGCGGTGCCTCGGCCGCGACTGTCAATATCAGGAAGATTGACCGCGTGTTTCAGGCATCCGCCAAAGCGGGTCACCCGTTCGTCTACCTCGGTGAAACACGCGGATCTCGCATCCCAGACAGCCTAGGGAGCGAAGGCTTGTCCGAGGTATCTGGCGAGGCTGTAACTTGGACTCGCCGTATGCGTCGCATGCCCATGGCCACCGTAATCACTGGTCCCTCGTTCGGTGGCTCTTCCTTCATTGCAGCCATGAGTGACCTCGTCATCCAGATAGAGGGTACGTGCTTGGCTGTAGCGTCGCCTAGGGTGATTGAGGCGGCGACAGGAGAGAAGACGACCTTTGAAGAGTTGGGAGGCACTGAAGTTCACTCCTTCGTCACCGGGGAAATCGATGTCGCGGCCTCCGACGAGGGTCAAGCGTTGACCTTTGTCCACCGCTGGCTCTCATTCCTGCCGTCGAACAATGAGCAGTCTCCGCCTAGGGCCACCTCTGTGGATCCGCCGGGCCGCCAGCCTGTGAGTCAGATTGTCCCAGGCGAGCGTAGGCGTGGCTATGACATGCGCCGCCTGGTCAGCGAGCTCGTGGACGGCGGCGACTTCCTGGAACTGAAGCCACACTTCGGGCCGGGGCTCGTCACCGGACTGGCCAGAATCGATGGGTGGCCCGTCGGCATCCTTGCATCCAATCCGATGTTCCAGGCTGGAACTCTCGATCCTAATGCCTGCGACAAAGGAACTCGGCTCCTGTGCCTCTGCGACGCATTCAACCTCCCGGTCATCCTTCTGCATGACTCTCCTGGGTTTCTGGTAGGCAAGCAGGTAGAGCACAACAGGCTAATCAACAAGACGATCCTATTTCTCCAGGCACTGATGCAGTTGACTGTACCCCGACTATCGGTCATCGTGAGAAAGAGTTACGGCCTCAGTTACACGAGCCTCGGTGGTGCTGGCACAGAAAGCGACCTCCTCGTGGCATGGCCCGGTGCCGAGATTGGCTTTATGGATCCAGATGTGGCGGCGAATGTTTTGTATGGCGATACCCTTTCGGCTCTCCACGGGGAGCCGAAGGCCACGAAGCTAGGCGAGCTGGCAACCGGACTTAGGCGAGACAACCAGCCGTACTCGGCAGCAGCGTCCATGGCTCTTGACGAGGTGATTCACCCTGACGAGACCAGAACCGTACTGGCCGAGACGTTGGCTCGATGGTCTGGACGGACGCCGCCGCCCCCATCTGCTAGACCATTGACTGCTTGGCCCACGAGCTGGTAATCGTTCATACAAATTGTCGTGCCCGCGCTAGTGACGACCGACAGATTGCCCATTGCTTTTGACCGGAATCCGGAGTTAACTGCCTCGTACGTGGGGCAGATCCGATGTGAGCGGGGAGTGAGTGTGTGTTCGATCTACTAATCAGGAACGCTCACCTCCCGCGCTCCGACCGACTCACCGATATCGGGGTGGAGGAGGGTCGGATCACGCTGATCGGCGAGTCGGCGGCTCCTGCGAGGACAGTCCTCGACGTCAGCGGAGCCCTCGTGACGCCAGCTCTGGTTGAGCCACATATTCACCTCGATGCGGCACTTACTCTCGGTCAGCCGCGCTACAACCAGAGTGGGTCACTTTTGGAAGGCATTGGCGTGTGGGCCGATCGGGTTCGCGAGTTGACGGCATCCGATGTCAAAGAGAGGGCCGAAAAGGTCCTAAAGTGGGAGCTCGCGAATGGCGTCCTTTTCGTCCGCAGCCACGTAGATATCTGCGATCCTAACCTCACGTCGCTCCGCGCGCTATTGGAATTGAAGGCCGAAGTAGCCGACTGCATGGATCTTCAGTTGG
>PKXR01000093.1 GCA_003133485.1 Candidatus Dormiibacterota bacterium | reverse complement strand
GGCATCGCCGCTGAGAGGGTACTCCGGCACCTGATGGCGCCAATGTACCGCCAGCAGAGTTCCCTCGGGCTCGAGACTTGCCAGCAGCAGGGACAATACTGTCGCCAACTCCTTCGGCTCGAAGTAGTAGAGAAATTCCGATACCACGATCAGATCGAAGCTCTCCTCGGGCCACTGCTGGGGCAGCCGTCGCTGCTCCACTAGGACCTGAGGGAGCCTAGCCAGGCGCAGTCGTGCGCGTTCCACTGGAGCGGCAATCGCGTCCACGGCCAGCAGGCGGGTGCAGCGTGTCGCCAGGAGGGCGGTCAGGCGACCATTTGAGCAGGCTGGCTCAAAGGCCCGCTTGTAGTGCCGCCGAGGCAGGCTGGCGACGCTCAGAGCGTGCTTTCGCTGCTCGTACCAACGCTTCTCGAAGCTCCAGGGGTCGGGTTCGGTGGCGTAGAGCTCCTCGAAGTAGGAGAGCGCGAGAGTCATATGGGCGCGCCTGGAGATCGCTTCTTGACGGCGGCTTCACCAGTCAATTCCGGCCTCAAGAAGCTTCTTGCCGTGATCGAAGAGATCCCGCTCTGCATGGCTCTGGCGTAGGTAAACCGTGAGATCGGCGACGCGGCGGGAGTGAGCGGCGTCCTGAGTCAACGGTCCCGCGCCCAGGGCGCGTCCCACGCGCTCCAGCACCAAGGTCGATCCCCACTCGACCACGGTGCGGGTGCGGCGTGCGATCAGCGCCGCTCTTCCATGGCGGTTCTCGGGATCGAGGTCGAACTCCCGGGCCGCCTCCAGAAGGACAGAGTGCATGGCCGTCACTGCCCCGTCGACAGCCCCCAAGTGGGCCAGCGCGTGCTGGTCAAGCTCCCTTTCAGTAGCGGCTCGGGACAGAGCTCCCGCCACACCTAATGCTCCACCCATCCAGCAGGCAGCCACCCCGACAGCTCCGTGCCAGAAGCCGGGGCGGTCGACGTATGCTCCGGGCGGCCCAACTGATACGGCAGCCACCCCACGGAACCGCACCGTCCGACTGTCGCTGCCTGCCATTCCCAATGCTCGCCAGGTGCCATCCAGAGCCTCGACCCCGCCCTGGCGCAGATCGACCGCGAGCAGCTGGTTCCCAGTTGAGGCGTTGGCGGTGACTAACGCGGCGTCGCACGCGGCCGCGCCGCTGCAATAAGGCTTCTCACCCTCAACCCACCAACTGTCCCCGTCCAAGTGGGCTTCCAGTCCTGGCCTCCCCGGCGGTTGGGCGGCCCAGACTCCCCACAGCCGGCCGGCGCCAGGTTCTGGTCCCTTGAGCTCAGCCAAGATCGCGAGGGCATCGGCGTGACCCTCAGCCAAGCGGGCCAGCACACAGTCGGCGGCGCCTAAGGCGATCAGCGCCTCGACCCGCTGAGGAGTCTGACCGGCTCCGGGCAGTGGCATGGTGAGCAGCCCCAGATTGACAAGCTGGTGCGCAGCCTGGCCCGCCAGTACTGTCTCTGCCAACCCAGTCAGGTCCTGTTCCCGCGCCCAGGCGCTGATCGCCGATCGCTCCTTGCCTTCTTTTCTGGCTGTCATGTCAGGATTATCGGAAATCTGCGGGGACGATTGGATCAATATCTTGGCTCGGTCGAGCGACGGCTGGGTACGGGGTTCGCAAGATCGTCCCGAAGGTGGCAAAGTCGATCAGGCGCCGCGCCGCCGTCACTTCTTGCCCAGCGGCGCTCAGGAGAGCCGTCAGGCCAACCGTTAGCGGGTGGTTGCACGCAACCACCCGTGATTGCAGCCAACTGCTCTAGATTGTCGCCTGCCGATCGATCAATGCGACGGAGGCTGAGCTACTGGCGATGCTTCGCCGCACATCAAAGGGTCATACGGCCGGTCACCAGCAGGACGATGACGATGACAGCGATTATGCATAAAAGTATGTAGAGCAAGCCCCGCCCTGCGACCTGTCCGCGTTGTGAATGTCGCTTCATTTCTTGCCTCCCTCGTAAGCCTCGAAAGCGCACCTCGTCCCCCGAAACGCGTCTCGAACGAGACTATACCCTCGGCAGGGGACCCCATACAACCCCACCGCACGCCCGAATGTCATGCAACCGCTACCGGTCTCCCCTACCTCATGCAACCCTCCTGGGCACGTTTGGAGCCCAGCGCCAGTTCCGGTGCGACTTCGGCGCACAACAGATTCGTGCCGCTGTAGTGGTCACCACGGCTCGCAAGGCCCTCAAGCGGCCCCGAGGACCGCATCGCGCGATTGGCGCGGCTGGCGAACACCTGTGCCCCTAGCGTCGGTTTTCTGGACCCCTGTTGGTCAGCCACCTTCGGACCGTAGCGGCTGCGATCTGAATGGCAGCGATTATTCAAATCGCTCGACCGGCGGTGGACTCCTGGCGCCTCGGGGAGCGACTTCTAACGGATCTCCGGCGTGGGCTCACGCCCCAAAGAGCAGCAAGCGGTTTCTTCCGTCGGGCAAGCCCGGCTCGCTAAGGATGGTCGCCTATCCCCCCAATCCGCTACTGCGCGAAGTGCGGCCCGCCGGTGCCACAGCGCTGGTCGGGCTGAAGAGCGCTATGGTGCGGGGCTTGCGCTACGTAGAGTCCTGAACCAGGGCCGTGTCGTAGGTGCTCAGGGACGGCGATCGCTTCCCTAGCGCCGGCCGGTCGGTAGGTAAGCACAGCTCCGGTTCTCCGATCGGCTCCTTAGGTGTCGCCGGGTTGCTTGATGATTACCACGGGGCACGCGGCGTGCTGGACGCATTCCGAGCTGACCGAGCCCAGCTTGAGACCGGCGAAGCCGCCCCGTCCTCTGGATCCCAGTACGAGCATGTCGGNNGACGTCTCCGTGTGCGACCAGCCTGGTGATCGGGGCTTGTGGTGCGGGGACGACGGCGGCAACGGTCTCTTCCAAAAACTTCATGCAGAGCTTCTCCATCTCCTCCCGGTCAAATGCCCCAGGGATCCCGATCAAGGGCATTTGCCACGCGAACACCGCGATGATCTCAGCCGTGTGTGCCTTCGCCTCGTCGACTGCCCAGTGCAGAGCGGCGTTTCCGTGGTCGGATCCGTCGACCCCGACCACAATGCGTTTGGTCATGAGGTCACTGCGCTGGGCTGGGTCGGGGTCAGGGTCGGCGAGGCGTACGCCTCATGTTCGAGCTGTTCGAGAGTCCGCCCCTTGGGCTCGGGGAGCAACCAGGCGGACAGCCCGAGCCCAACGAGGCACACGATGCCGGCCACGACCTCAGCGCCCCGCAATCCCCAGGAGGAGGCGAGCATGACGGGAAAGAGAAAGGCCCCCGCAAATGCGCCCAGCTTGCCCGTGGCAGCCGAGATGCCGGCCCCGGTCGTGCGGACGTTCACGGGGAAGATCTCGGCGGGGTAGACGAACGTCGTCGTGTTCGGGCCGAACTCGGTGAAGAAGTAGCTCATCCCAAAGAGGATGACAAAGGGCGCGACCGTTGTGGTGGCCCCCGGGAAGAGACCGATCAGCAGGAAGGCGACGGCCATCATGGCGAAGCCAAGGCACTGGATCGTCTTGCGACCGGTCCTGTCCAAGAGCCGNNACCTCCGGGCTGGAGATGGTATTGCCGTAATAGGCGAAGTCGAGCAGTGCCCACGCCCCGGCCGTCCCGATGAGCCAGAAGAGCATGCGCCGGTTCTCGGCCAAGGTCCTGAATCCCTCTAGAACCTTTTGCGGGTGGCGCGCCTTCGACTCGGGCCTCCGGCCCCGGGAAGCTGCTTGGCCGGTAGCGGCGGCTATCGCAGCTCGCGCTTCGTCAGGATCACCGCCAGCTTGGGCAAAGCGGGGGGTCTCGTGGATCTGTCGCCGCAGATAGAAGACGGCCAACGCGGGAATCGCGGCTAGCCCGAGCAGAATCCGCCAGACGAGACCCATGGGTACATGCGCGGACAGAAGGATCGAGGCGATGAGCGGACCCACCACCAGCCCAGCACCTTGCATGGCGAAGACCAGGCCGACCATCCTGCCGCGTGACTTGGTCCCGGAGTACTCGCTCATGATGGTTGCGCTCACCGGATAGTCTCCACCGATACCGATGCCGAGGACGAAGCGAGATATGAGCAGAAAGATGTAGTTAGGGGCGAACGCCGAGGCGATGGCCCCAATCGCCAGGATGAGCACCTCGTAGCCATAGATCCTCTTTCGTCCGAGGAGGTCCGCGACCCTGCCGAAGACGAGGGCGCCGACGGCCGCAGCGGNNGCCGGTCGAGAGGGCCCACTGCGGCGTGAGGATAGCCACCACCACGCCGATGATGAACAGGTCATAGGCGTCGGTGAAGAACCCCATGCCGGATATGAACATCACCTTGTACTGGAACCCGGTGATCTTGCCTTCGTCGAGTGCGGCGAAGGATCCAGCGTCGGCAGTTGGCGTCGGGGTCATAGGGACAACTCTGGAAGCCTCGGCATTAAGAGAGGGTGAAGAGTCAACAAAAATTCGCTCACTGCCAGAGCGGAAGCCCCTCTCCTCTTGCCGATGCGGCGCAGCGCTCTAACTGGTCGGAAGGGGCGGGGCCGCACCTGCGGTGCTGGGTAACCCAGCCTTATCCCATGGCCACACTGGCGACACTCAGCCCACCCGGGCACGAATATCGGCCTCCGCCGAGGAGCTCGCCGACGGGGAGGGGCTCAGGGGGGGGAGCCCTTCACAACCGTGAACTGTAGGCGGTGCGCCTTGCTGCAACTCGTGCTGCAACCGGGGTGATTCGAAGTGGCATCTAGCGGCACTCGATGAGATCAGATTGCGGAGCCGACGGGGAGATTC
>PKXR01000111.1 GCA_003133485.1 Candidatus Dormiibacterota bacterium | reverse complement strand
GCCAACAACATCAACACGGTCGAGGGCGGCAGCCACTTGACCGGCTTCCGCACCGCTCTCACAGCCACTCTCAACCGCTACGCCCGGAAGGCTGCCATCCTGAAGGACGGCGATGGCAACCTAACCGGGGAGGACGTACGGGAGGGGCTGACCGCGGTGCTCAGCGTCAAGCTCCAGGAGCCTCAATTCGAGGGTCAGACCAAGACCAAGCTGGGCAACTCCGAGATTGCGGGCCAGGTCTCAACCGTGGTGTCGGAGGGGCTCAACCAGTACCTGGAGGAGAACCCTAGCGACGCCAAGCGGATCATTGAGAAGTCGCTGACC
This sequence comes from Candidatus Dormiibacterota bacterium, assembly GCA_003133485.1. The sequence goes on along the minus strand of PKXR01000111.1, from coordinate 2,443 downwards.
GCAGCCAGGGCGCGCGCCGCCGCGGTCAGGGCGCGGGAACTAGTCCAGCGCAAGTCCCTCCTGGAATCCGCCACCCTCCCAGGCAAGCTGGCCGACTGCTCGGAGCGAGATCCCGAGCTCTGCGAACTCTTCATCGTCGAAGGTGAGAGCGCCGGCGGGACCGCCAAGGGGGGGAGGGACCGACGCTACCAGGCGATCCTGCCGCTGCGGGGCAAGATCCTCAACGTCGAGAAGGCGCGGGAGGACAAGATCCTGCAGCACGAGGAGATCCGCAACCTCATCACTGCTCTGGGCACCGGGGTGGGCGAGAAGTTCGACCTGGAGCGGCTGCGCTACAACCGGGTGGTGCTGATGGCCGATGCCGATGAGGACGGGTCCCACATCAGGACGCTTTTGTTGACCTTCTTCTGGCGCTACTTGCAGCCGGTGATCAACGAGGGCCACCTCTTCATCGCCCAGCCGCCCCTCTTCCGCATCGAAGGCACGAAAAAGCGGCTGGTCTGGTGCTACAGCGAGGACGAGTTCCGTGTGGCCCTCAAGGAGATGGGGGAAAAGAGCAAGGTCCAGCGCTACAAAGGCCTAGGCGAAATGACCGCCGACCAGCTCTGGGACACTACTTTGGACCCGGAACATCGGGTGCTGCTCAAAGTGGAGGTCGAGGACGCGCTGAGGGCTGACGACATCTTCGACCGGCTGATGGGGGTGGCGGTGGAGCCCCGTAAGCGCTTCATCCAAGCCCACGCCAAGACGGTCCGGAACCTGGATATTTGAGCGCCGCCTCTCCCGCTTTGGCTATTGACGCCATGGGCGGGGACCACGCCCCAGAGGCCCTGGTCGCGGGCAGCCTCACTGCTCTTCGCGAACAGCGCGACCTTCGCCTGATCCTGGTCGGTCGACTTGACCGGCTCAACCCCCTAGTCGCCGGCGGTCACGATCTCGCGGGCCGCCTCACCCTCGAGGATTCGGCAGGGGCCATCCCGATGGGGGCCCACCCCGCCCAGGCGGTGCGGAGCCAGCCTCGCTCCAGCGTCGCGGTAGCCGTGAAGCTGGTCGGCTCAGGCCGGGCGGACGCCTGCTTCAGCGCCGGCAATAGTGGCGCCACCATGGCGGCCGCCATGCTCCAGCTGCGGCGCCTTCCCGGGGTGGCCCGACCGGCGATCGGCACCGTCTTTCCTTCACGCTCCGGCAGCACCCTACTGGTGGACGCCGGGGCTCAGGTCGACTGCCGGCCAGAGTGGCTCGCCCAGTTTGCCCAACTGGGCTGCGAATACGTCCACCGGGCGCTCGGGGTCGAGCGGCCACGCGTCGGCCTGCTCAGCAACGGTGAGGAGACCTCCAAGGGCAACGCATTAGTTCAGGCCGCCCACGAGCTGATCTCGCAGATGGATCTGAATTACCTAGGTCCCGTCGAAGGCACTGACCTGGTCTCGGGCAAGGTAGACGTGGTGGTCGCCGACGGGTTTGTGGGCAACGTTGCGCTCAAGACCGCTGAGGGGGTGGCCGACGCAATCATTGCGGCGCTGCGCCAGGAGGCGAGCTCGGGACTTCGCTCACGCCTCGGCGCCTTCCTGTTGCTGCCCAGCCTGCGCCGACTTCGCCAGCGGTTGGATTGGAGTCAGATCGGCGGAGCGCCGCTCCTCGGGGTGAGCGGCCTGGTATTTATTGGGCACGGCCGATCCGACGCCCGCGCTGTTACCAGCGCCATCCGGGTGGCGGCGGCGGCCGTCCGCTCGGGGCTCGCCGAAGCCTGGCAGACGGCGCGCGAGCAGCCTGTCCCTGCCCCGGCACCGGGGAGTTAGGTCATGGCCATCAACCCAGGTGGGGGCCGGGTCGGAGGCGTCCGGGGGGTCGAGCTCGTGCAGGAGATGCGCGAGTCCTATCTGGTCTACGCGATGAGCGTGATCGTCGCCCGGGCGCTGCCTGACGTGCGTGACGGGCTCAAGCCGGTCCAGCGCCGAATCCTCTACGCCATGCAGGACCAGGGCATGACCCCCGGGGCGAGTCACCAGAAATGTGCAGCCATCGTGGGGGAAGTGCTCAAGAACTACCACCCCCACGGGGACATCTCGGTCTACGACACCCTGGTCCGGCTGGCCCAGCCCTTCTCGATGCGCTACCCGCTGGTCGACGGGCAGGGCAACTTCGNNTGGTCCGTCTGGCCCAGCCCTGGGTCATGCGTTATCCACTGGTGGATGGCCAGGGAAACTTCGGATCGCCGGAGGGCGACCCGGCGGCCGCCTATCGGTACACCGAGTCCCGAATGACGTCGATCGCCGCCGAGATGTTGGCAGACATTGAAAAGGACACGGTCGATTTCGTCGACAACTATGCGGCCACCAAGAAGGAACCGTCAGTTCTGCCAGCCGCCATGCCCAACCTGCTGGTCAACGGAGCGTCGGGCATCGCGGTCGGTATGGCCACCAGCATCCCGCCCCACAACCTC
>PKXR01000253.1 GCA_003133485.1 Candidatus Dormiibacterota bacterium | reverse complement strand
CGCTGCGCGGGCCGCGGCCACAGCTGTGACTGAGTCAAGCAGGTGGTCAAGAATCACAGTGACGTTCACGACTCATTTCCGGAACGGGCGGAGGCGTCAGCAGACACGCAGAAGCTGTGCTAGGCTGAATTCGTCTTCGGGGCAGGGTGAAAATCCCGACCGGCGGTCACAGCCCGCGAGCGCGACGAGGTCAGACCTCAGAGCGCAGGACTCGGTGGAATTCCGAGGCCGACAGTCAGAGGCTCGAACTACGAGTTCGACCTCGAGTCTGGATGGGAGAAGACGGGTCCGGGCGCCCATTTGCCTGGTCCGTACTCCCTGCCTCTTAGCAGGGAGTACACGTGACCCAAGCGGCGGCGCACGGGACTGGAGGAACCGGCGACCAAATGGAGCGCGCCCTCGAACTGGCCAGGCAGGGACGGGGCCGGACGTCTCCCAACCCGATGGTGGGAGCCGTGCTGACGAGGAACGGGCATGTCGTGGGGGAGGGCTACCACGCTCGCGCGGGTGCAGCCCACGCCGAAGTCGAAGCGCTCCAACAGGCTGGCGAGCTCGCTCGGGGAGCGACTATGTGGGTCACATTGGAGCCGTGCTGCCACCGCGGCCGTACTGGGCCTTGTACCGAACAATTGCTGGCGGCCGGAGTGGCTGATGTGCACGTGGCAACTCTGGATCCGAACCCTCGAGTCCATGGACAAGGCGTAGCCCAATTGCGGGCTGCCGGTCTCTCAGTCTCGGTCGGAGAGCACGAGGAAGAGGCCAAAAGCCTCATTCGGGAATTCGCAGTCTGGATCACCGAGGGGCGACCGTCGTTGACCCTGAAATTCGCCATGAGCCTCGATGGCAAAGTGGCCACGGCCAGCGGCGAGTCGCAGTGGATCACCTCGGAGCTCTCCCGGGCCAGAGCCAACCGGTTGCGGGCCGAGCACGACGCGGTCATGGTGGGGTCCGGGACCATGCTCGCCGACGACCCCCGACTCACCGCGCGCGAGGTGGCGGAGGGGGCCCCACAGCCGCAGCGGGTGATCTTGGATAGCCGCTTGCGGACGCCACCCACCGCCCGCATCTTTGCCACCCCTGGCGGTCCTATCCTGGTGGCGACCACCGCGGGNNTGAAAGCCAAACTCATTCGACTGATGGTTGCGCTGTCTGTGCTGGCGCTGCCCGCCGTGGCCGGCCGGGTGTCACTTTCCGATCTCCTGCAGCACCTGGGGGACCGCCAAGTCACCAGCGTTCTGGTCGAAGGCGGCCCGACTCTTCTGGGATCACTCTGGGAGCAGCGCCTCGGCGATCGGATCGCCGCCTTCGTGGCGCCGGTTCTGGTGGGCGGTGCCGGAGCGCCGGGACCGTTCGGTGGCCTGGGCNNACTCTGGAGCGGAGCTGGCGAGTCGAGGGGCTGCGAGCGGAGCCGGTGGGGCCCGATGTGCTGCTGACGGCGGAGGTGTAGCCGGTGTTCTCCGGAATCGTGACCGCCTTGGGTCGGATCGAAGCCATCCCCAGGGAGCTTCAGGAAGAGCTGCTGATTACCCATCCACCAGGATGGGGGAGCCTCGTCGTAGGGGACAGTGTGGCCGTGAACGGATGCTGCCTCACGGTCGTGCGCCGAGACGAGGCCCGGTTCGTGGTTGAGGTGATGCCAGAGACTTGGCGACGCACCAATCTAAGCCGGCTGCGGTCCGGGGGGCCGGTCAACCTGGAGGCGGCGCTCGCCCTCGGTGCTCCGGTAGGCGGCCACTTAGTTAGTGGGCACGTCGATGCCACCGGCGAGGTCACGGCCGTGGAGCGGGAACAGAACGCGGTCTGGCTGACGGTCAGAGTCCCGAGCGAGGTGGGCCGGTACTGTATTCCCCAGGGATCGATCGCCATTGACGGTTGCTCGCTCACCTCCGTCTCGGTTAAGGACTCGCCTGACGGCTCAGCGGAGGTGAAGGTCTCGCTGATCCCCCGTACCGTGCAGACGACCATCGCCGCCGACTATCTGCCGGGCGTGGTCGTGAACCTGGAAGCGGACTCGGTGGCCAAACTCCTAGAACGTCNNATTGGCGCCTGGCTCCGGAATTGCCGGGTGGTAGCTGAGATGGAGTTCGTCAAGATCGAGGCGGCGCGCGTGGCATTCGCCAAGGGCGAGTTCGTGATCGTGGTTGACGACGAGGACCGGGAAAACGAGGGCGACCTCTGCCTCGCTGCCGAGGCTGCCAGCCCGGAAAAGGTCAACTTCATGATGACTGAGGCCCGGGGTTTGATCTGCGTCGCGATGGAGCCGGAGCGCCTCGATGAACTGAAGCTGCCGCCGATGATGGAACACAACACCTCCCGCCACCTCACCGCCTTCGCGGTCTCGGTCGACGCTGCCGGGGACCGGGTTACGACTGGGATCAGCGCTCAGGACCGGGCCATCACGATCCGGTCGCTGGCGGATCCCGAGTTCACCGCGTCCGACTTTGCCCGACCTGGCCACGTCTTTCCGCTGCGGGCCCGCCCCGGCGGAGTGCTGGAGCGGGCCGGCCACACCGAGGCCGTGATCGACATCTGTCGACTGGCTGGGCTGACCCCGGCCGGGGTTGTCTGCGAGATCGCCAACCCCGATGGAACCATGGCCCGCCGCCCGCAGTTGGAGGAGTTTGGGGCCCGCCACGGGATCCCCATTATCAGCATCAACGAGCTGATCTCCTACCGACGCCAGCAGGAGCAGTTAGTGGAGCGTGGCGCCGAGACGGTGATCCNNGACCTGGCGGGCGATCGGCTACCACGATCGCATCACCGGAGCCGTGCACCTCGCGCTGGTCTTCGGCGAACCCGAGGCAGACCGTCCAGTGCTGGTCCGGGTCCACAGCGAGTGCCTAACCGGGGACGTCTTCGGGTCGCAGCGGTGCGACTGCCAGGCCCAGCTCCACCAGGCGCTGCGCCAGATCACCAGCAAGGGAGAGGGGGTGGTGGTCTACCTGCGCCAGGAGGGCCGGGGGATCGGCTTGATGGACAAG
>PKXR01000240.1 GCA_003133485.1 Candidatus Dormiibacterota bacterium | reverse complement strand
TAGGGCCAGCCATGTCCTCAGCGAAATGCTCCACCGCGGATTCACGACCGTGCGTGACGTGGGGGGCTGCGATTTCGGGCTGGCCCTAGCCGTGGAGGAGGGCTATCTGGATGGTCCCCGAGTCGTATACGGCGGGAAGATGCTGTCCCAGACCGGTGGGGCCGGTGAGTGGCGCGGCCCCGGGCGGGTGGTCTATGACCCTCACTACTACGCCCCCACCCTCGCCTCTCTCTGTGATGGGGTGGTCGAGGTCCGCAAGGCGGCGCGGGAGGAGATCCGGCGGGGAGCCTCCCATCTCAAGATCTACCTAAGCGGCGCTGTCGATGCCCCCAGTGACCGCGTCGACTCGACCCAGTTCTCGCTCGAAGAGATCCGGGCCGTGGTGGAGGAGGCGGAGGCGGCCAACATCTACGTGGCGGGCCACGCGTACACCTCAAAGGCGATCAATCGTGGGCTCGAGTCCGGGGTGCGCACCATCGAGCACGGTAACCTGATGGACGCCAGCAGCCCACCGCTCTTCTTGGAGCACGGCGCCTACTACGTACCGACCCTGGTCACGTACCACGCGCTGGCGCAACACGGGCGAGAGGAGGGGGTTCCCGAGGAGGCCCTGGCCAAGCTTCCACCTGTCCAGGAGGGAGGGTTGAAGGCCCTGGAGCTCTGCCATCGAGCCGGGGTCCCCATCGCCTACGGGAGCGACCTCCTGGGCACGATGCACCGCGAGCAGAGCTTCGAGTTCACCCTCCGGTCCGAGGTCCAGCCAGCGGCCGACATCATCCGCTCGGCCACTAGCGTGGGCGCCCAGTTGCTGGGGCTGGAGGGCCGGGTGGGCAAGGTGGCGGAAGGCACGCAGGCGGACCTGCTGGTGCTAGACGCCAATCCCTTGGAGGATGTGAAGGTGCTCAGCCAACCCGAGCGCCACCTCAAGCTCATCATGAAAGCGGGCCGAGTGGTCCGCAACGAGCTGGCGGTCTAGACGGCTCAGCCCCCGGGAAGGTCACTTGGCCTGCTATCGCTTGGCGATCAGCTGCAACTCCAAGCAGGCCTCTCGCGGTAACTCAGCCACCCCGACCGCTACCCGCGCGTGATGACCCTGCTCACCCAGCACCTGGAGGAGCAGGTGGGAAGCCCCATCGACCACGTCAGAGTGGCGGGCGAAGTCCGGCGCCGAGCGGACGTAGCCGGTGAGGAGCAGCAAGCCGGTGATGCGATCGAGCTTTCCGACAGAGGCCGCCAGCAGCGCCAGCAGGGAGAGGGCGGCCGTGCGGGCCGCCTCGACGCCTGCCTCGACGCTCAGGTCAGCTCCCAGCCGGCCCTGGATCACCTGTCCATCCCGGATCGGCAGGACGCCCGAGGTCACGATCAGATCGCCGGCGTAGGTGAAGGGAACGTAGCTGGCGATCGGGACGGGAGGAGGGGGAAGCTCCAGCCCGAGCTGCGCCAAGCGCTCCGCCGGAGTGTCTCCCGGAACCTGGTCGGTCACGGCGGCGCCTCGGCATCGAGGCGCCGACCCCGGCGCCGTAGGTAGATGGCCAGGCAGATCGCCAGCAAGATCAGGACCACGATCAACCCCACCCCCACGCCGAGGGGGATCGGGGAGCTCTTGGCCACCTTGCGGTGGTGGTGGCGGGGGGTGGCCGTGGGGGTCGGGGTTGGCGATACGGCCACCGAGATCGGGGTACCGGAGCTGGAGCTCAGAGCGACCGGCGCCGGGGCGGTCGTGTCGAGGGCTCGGGCAGTTCCGCCCTCTAGGCTGAGCGGATTCCAAACGGAGGCCAAGACCGTCAGGGGGGTAGTCGAGAGAGTCGAGAGCCCGGTCACCTCCGGGCTGGGCAATCCTAGCTGGAAAGCCGCCCACGAGGCCCCACCGTTGACGGTGCGCTGCAGCCCACCGCCGGTACTGCCGCCGTTGTCCCCGCCGACATAGATGACGGCGGGGTTATCGGGATCGTAAGCGATGGTGTTAACCGACCACAGGACGCCCCCGGCGAGGGTCTCGGCCTGCCAGGTGTTGCCCCCGTCGGAGCTGGCGTAGAGCCCCTTGAGGCTGCCCACGAGCAAGGGCGGGTTGGTGCCGCCCTGCACCACCGGGCCGGCGGCCACCGAAAAGACCGGGGCACCTCCGGGATCACCGCCGGGGACCGACTGCCAGCCAGAATCGACCCCCACAGACAAGGAGAGGAACAGGTTGTCCTGCTGGGCGAGCTGGTCGGATCCGGCCAGTACCCCGAGGGGAGAGTTCGCGATGATCGCCACCGAGGAGATGCTTAGCGAGCTCATCCCGGCCTGCTCCCAGGCCAAGCCGTCGCCACTCACGTACACCCCCTTCTGGGTGCCGAGCACGATGGCCGTGGGGCCGGCGGCGATGGCTCTGACGTCGCGGCTGTGCAGCCCACTGTTCACCTGCTTCCAGCTCTGGCCGCTGTCGGTGCTGCGGAAGACGCCGGTACGGGAGGTGCCGGCGTATAGCACTGACCCCGAGTTACCGTAGGCCACTGTCCAAGTGAACTGGCCTATCGAGGTGGCCGTCCAGCTCTGACCGTCATCGGAGCTGACCCAGACGCCCCGGCTGGTGGCCGCCGCCAAATCCTGGGGATTGTTCGGGTTGCCGACCACCTTCCAGATGGTGGCGTGCTGGCTGGTCAAGATCGGAATCGGCTGGAGCGGAGTCCAGGGACCGGGGGCGGCTGAGGCCTCGGTCAGAAGCCCCGCCACCCCCAGCAGCACGGCCAATACGATCGACCCGAGCGCGGCCCCTCGCCGCCAGAGTTGGAGTTGACGACCAGCTACCAATCCGACGGCTCGATGGTTTGGTCACGCCCGGCTCCGACTGACACCCAATCCACCGGGGCGCCCGCCAGCTCCGCGATTCGATCGACATAGCGACGCGCCGCCTCCGGTAGGTCGGCCAGCTGGCGGGCCTCTCTCGTGCTGTGCTGCCAACCCGACAACTCCTCGTACTCCGGCTCCAGGTGCTTGAGGTGCGAGATGTTGGCCATCGGATGGTCTCGGGGCTCCCCTTTGCTGCGGTAGCCGGTACAGATGCGAATGACCTCGAGCTCATCGAGGACATCGAGCTTGGTGAGGGCAATGGAATCGACACCGTTGACCCCGACCGCATAGCGCGCGACGCAGGCGTCGAACCAGCCTACCCGGCGCGCCCTCCCGGTCGTGGTGCCGTACTCGCCACCACGCTCGCGGAGATACTCCCCCAGCTCGCCTACCAGTTCGGTCGGGAAGGGACCGTAGCCGACCCTGGTGGTGTAGGCCTTGAAGACCCCGACGGTCCGCCCAACGTGCCGGGGCCCGATCCCCGCCCCAGCCAGGGCTCCGCCCGCAGATGGATAGGAGCTGGTCACGTATGGGTAGGTGCCGAGGTCGAGGTCCAGCATGGTCCCCTGGGCTCCCTCCAGGATCACCCGCTCGTCCCGTGCGACCACTCCCTGGATGAGCGGGTAGGGATCGCGGATGAACCGGTCTAGCCGCTCGGCGTAGTCGGTGTACTCAGCCAGGATGGCCCCGACGGTGAACGGGGGCGCTCCGTACAGCCGGGTGAGCGCGTCATTTTTGAGCGGCAGGACAAAGTTCAGCTTCTTCTCCAGGAATCGGAGCTTCTGGAGGTCACCCACCCGAAAGCCGATCCGACGCACCTTGTCGCTGTAGGCGGGGCCCACCCCGCGGTAGGTTGTGCCTAGCCGATCATCGCCCCGTGCGCCCTCCTCCATCCGGTCGAGGACCGGATGGTAGGGCATGATCATGTGGGCCCGCTCGCTTATCACCAGGTTGTCCAGGTCGGCGCCCTGGGACTCAAGCGCCTCCAGCTCCTGGAGCAGCACCTTGGGGTCGAGGACCACCCCGTTGCCGATGACGCAGACGGTGCTGGGGTGGAGTATCCCGGCCGGAATCAGATTGAACTTGAAGGTCCGGTCGCCCACCACCACGGTGTGGCCGGCGTTGTTGCCCCCCTGGCTGCGGATCACCATTTGGGCTGACTCCGCGAGCAGGTCTACGATCTTGCCCTTGCCCTCGTCGCCCCACTGGCCACCGAGGCAGATGACGACGCTCACCGCCTGGGCTCACTCACCCTGAGGGTCCTGGTGAATCCGGTCCACATCGTGGAAAGCGGTCTGGCCCGCGTTGAAGAACAAGTTGATCCGATCCACTGGGCCATTGCGGTTCTTGGCGATGTCCAGCTCGGTCATCGCCGGGTCCTTGCCCTCCTCGTGCATCCCTGGGCGATACAGGAACATCACGATGTCGGAGTCCTGCTCGATGCTGCCCGAGTCCCGCAGATCGCTGAGCTGCGGCCGGCGGTCGGTGCGCCTCTCCGACTCCCGGTTGAGCTGCGAGACGGCGATCACCGGCACGTTCAGCTCCCGGGCCAGGCTCTTCAATCCGGCGGAGATCTCGGACACCTCCTGGGCCCTGGAGTCGGAGCGCGTCGTGGACCGCATCAACTGGAGATAGTCAATGATGAAGAGGTCGACTTGGTTGGTGGCGCGCAGCCGCCTCGCCTTCGCTCGCATCTCGATCACCGAGAGCGCCGGGGTGTCGTCGATATAGATGGAGGCTCGGCTCAGAGTGTCCATGGCCGTGGCGATCTTCTGCCACGTGTCGTCGGCCAGCTGGCCGGTGCGCAGACGGTAGGAGTCCACCCCGGCCTCACTGCAGAGCATGCGCTGAACCAAGGCGTCCCTGGACATCTCGAGGCTGAAGACGGCGACGCCGTGGTGGCGCTGCACCGCCGCGTGCCGCGCCACGTTGAGGGCGAAGGAGGTCTTCCCCACGCCGGGGCGGGCGGCGACGACGATCAGCTCCGAACGCTGGAAGCCGCTGGTGACCGCATCCAGCTTGCCGAAACCGCTGGCCACCCCGGTGACCGAGCGCTTGGCCCGCTGGTTGTAGGCGTGCTGCAGGGTCTCCCACGTCTGAGGGAGCCGCTCCGCGATCGACTCGAAGTCGCTCTTCACGCGACCCCGGTCGGCCACCTGGAAAACTGTCCTCTCTGCCTCTTCGATCGCCGGCTGGGCCTCCAGGCTCTCGTCGAAGCCCAAGTCGGCGAGCCTTCCCCCGGCTGAGATCAGCCGCCGCTTGAGGGAATGGTCGGTGACAATCCTGGCGTAGTACTCGACGTTGGCTGCGGTAGGGACTGACGCGGCGAGCGAGGTCAGCACCTCCAGCCCGCCAACCCGACCCAAAGAGCCCTGGCGCTCCAGCTCGTCGGCCAGCGTCAGGGTGTCGATAGGAGTGCCCTGAGAGAAGAGGTGGAGCATGGCCCGGAAGATGTCGGAGTGGGCAGCTAAGTAAAAGTCATCGGCCTCAAGCTTGCCCACGACCACCCCGATCTGGTCCTTGTCCAGCAGCAGAGCGCCGAGGACGGAACGCTCAGCGTCGACGTTGTGAGGAGGCAGCCGAAGCGAAGTGGCCGGCCGGAGCTCCGGCCGGGCGCTCACGCCGCGATGACCCGGACTTTGATCCGAGCCTCGACCTCAGAGTGGAGTTTGGCCACGGCCTGGTGTTCCCCCACCTCGTGGGCGGGCTCGAACTCGATCTTCCGCCGGTCAAGGACCACCCCCAACTGGGACTCGATCGCTTCCGCCACGTCGATGTTGACCACGGCCCCGTAGAGCTTGCCGGTCTCCCCGGCCCGAGCGGTAATCTCAACAACGGTCGATTCGAGCTTGGTGGCGGTCGCCCTAGCCTCGGTCAGCTCCGCCTCCACCCGGTATCGCTGGCGCTCCCGCTGGGCTCGGATCTGGGCTTCAGCGGTCGCCCGGGCGGGCTGGGCCAGCCGGCGGGGCAGCAGGAAGTTGCGGGCATAGCCGTCGGCCACCTCGCGGACGTCTCCGGCGCGCCCGGTCCCGGCCACGTCCTTGGTCAGAATGACCTTCAACTCGAATGCTCCTCGCTAGCTGTGGGCAGGGGGCCGTCGGATCCGGCCTCGGCGACTGCCTCAACGGTCCGCCCCCCGGCTGACGCAGGAGAACGGTACCAGGGAGCGGCCTCGCCACGGCGCCGGACGGCCGGCAGCGGCCGCCGGCGGAGACGGGAGAGCCCGGGGACGGCTCTGGCCAGAAGCGCCACCCTCCCGGCGGCGGCCACTCCCTGCTGCAGATCCAGATCGAAACGGCTCTGCTTTGCGCGGATGTCGGCCTCAATCGACTCCCGCAGCTCGCGAGGTGCTTGGGAGTTGAAGGTCCTGACCGCCAGCACCGACAGGGCCACGACATCCATCTGTCCGACCACGGGTACCCAGGCGGGCAGATCGATGGCGGGGTTGAGGATCAGCGCCAGCGAGCCCGCCAGGGCCGCCTTGAGGGGCGCAGGCGTGCGGGGATCGCGGGCCAGACAGTAGGCCAGACGGAGTTGCTGCGGCAGCTCCAAGATCAACAAGCGGAGCCGCTTCAACCGATTGATGACAGCCATCCTGAATAAACCGCGATCGTCCCCCGACAGTTCCAGTCTATCTTTAGTCCATTCAGCCGGGGCGGCGGGGCAGCGGCCCACCGGCGGGAGTGCGGTGAACGCTCATCAATATGGAGAGCTCCAGAGGCCGTCATACCTTTTGGCCGGATGCCGTCGTCTACGACGCGGTCGCCCTGACTGGGGTGCTCGGCCATGGCCAAGTCACCGACTCGTACCTGGTCGCACTCGCTCAGCACCAGGGAGCACGACTAGCTACCTTCGGCCGAGACCTCGCCAAGAGAGCTCCAGATGTGGCTACTTTGATTGCGCTGGGCTAGCCGCTCCGGGCTCCCCCGGGCGCGACTGCCAGTCCTCTCTGCGCAGCTCCAGGTACTCGATCGCCGCGTGCTCCGCCCCCAGCGCCTCGGGCACGGGCAGCTGGCCATCCATGACCGCCTCCAGCAGGACCGCCTGGGCGCGACCGATCCAGGGCCCGGCCGGGAGTTTGAAGGCCTTTTTCAGCTGCTCGCCGCCCAAAGGTGGGCGAATGCCTTGGGGATGTGCCACGCCGACCTCCGCCAACCGCCCTTCGAGCTCACCGAGTAGCGCCAGACCTGGATATGAGGAGCCCTCGGTGTCGGCACGGGCCAGCGCCAACAGCTCAGGCAGCAGCTCCCCTGCCGCGTGCCAGAGTCGGCGGACCGCGCTGTCAGCCCATTCCGAGCGGTACTGGATGGGCCGCATGTGGAGCAACACGAGCTGGCGCACCGCGTCAATCTCCGCCCCGCTGAAGCGGAGCCTCCTCATGACCGTCTCGGCGAGGTCCGCTCCCACCTGAGGGTGCCTGAGGAAGGTGGGGCCGTCCGGCCCGGCCGCGGCAGTCGGGGGCTTGCCGATGTCGTGGAAGAG
>PKXR01000052.1 GCA_003133485.1 Candidatus Dormiibacterota bacterium | reverse complement strand
GAGCGAATACATGGAGAAGCACGCGGTGGCCCGTCTGGTTGGGGCACCGCCCGGCTACGTCGGATACGAGGAGGGCGGCCAGCTGACTGAGGCGGTGCGCCGCCGGCCGTACGCCGTGCTGCTGCTGGACGAGATCGAAAAGGCCCACCCGGACGTCTTCAACATCCTGCTCCAGCTGCTCGACGACGGCCGACTCACCGATGGCAAGGGCCGAACCGTCGACTTTCGCAACTGCGTGGTGATCATGACCAGCAATCTCGGCAGCCCTCTGATCGCTGGTCTGCCCGAACATCCGACTGAGTCGCAGGAGGAGCAGGCTAAGTTGGCTGTGATGGCCGAGCTTCGCCAACACTTCCGACCCGAGTTCCTCAATCGGATCGACGACGTCATCCTCTTCCACCGCTTGGACCAGTCCCAGATCGAGCGCATCGTGGAGCTCCAGCTTCGCCAGCTGGAGGAGCGCCTCGCCAATCGGCATTTTGGACTGCGGGTTCTGCCAGCGGCCCGGGCCTGGCTCGCCGAGCAGGGCTATGACCCGGTCTACGGAGCCCGACCCTTGCGGCGGGTGCTGCAGCGCCAGCTCGGCGACCGGATAGCCACTTCGGTCCTGCAGGGAGATTTCTCAGAGGGAGACACGGTCGTAGTGGACTCCGGTCCCGAGGGGCTCAGCCTCACGAGCACGCCGTCGACAGACTTCAGCGCGGAGCCGCCCGGTTCAGACGAGGGGCCTGACGTCGTGGAAGCGGCCGCCCGACCTGTCGACTGACAGGCCAGCAACCCTGGTAGCGGCAGGGCCGGGGTTGGACTGATTGGTAAACTCGCCGCCGCCGCCGACGTAGCTCAGTGGTAGAGCAGCGGTTTCGTAAACCGCTGGCCGGGAGTTCGAATCTCCCCGTCGGCTCCGCATTTTGACTTCAGCTATTGCCACTGAGGCTCACTTCGATTCAGTCCAGTTGGCGTCAGGGTTGGCGTCAAACCGAGGGGCGGTTGGCGTCAGCTCTACGCGCGCGCAAGGGGTCGGCTGCGAGCCGGTCCGGGCATGGGGTCAGCCAATCCGGAGGCGGTGGCCGAGGTCATCATGTCGGTAATCCACTCGGGCGATGCTGCAGCGCAAGTTCCCCGCTAGGTCGGGGCTTGACACCGTAACGTTCACGGAACGCTGGCGGTCTACCGTTGGGTCAATTCCTTTGACTGAGGAGTGTTCTGCTGAGCGGTAACGGACCCTTCCCTGCGGGGACAGTTTGGTCTCGACTGTCGGTGCTGGCACCAGTTCTGGGTGTAGCGACGTTCCTCGCCGGCGTGGTCGCAACGGTGCTGGTGGACCGAGCCTACGGTCCGGGCGACGCGTTGTGGGCCATGATCTGGCTGGGCTCGCCGCTGGTGGGCGGCCTGACCGCTGCCCTGCGACCCAGAAACCCAATCGGCTGGGTGCTCCTGGCGGCGGGAGTCTTCGGAGTGTGCAGCCAGTTCTCCTACGCGTATTCGCCAGGGCCCCATCCGACTGATCTGCAAGCACTGGTCATCGCCACCGGCACCGCTCTCCTCTATGTGGGGATGGCGCTCGTGGGGATCCTGGTCTTGCTCTTCCCTAGCGGGAGGTTAGCCCCGGGATGGCGTCCCAGGCTCGTCAAGCTTGTAGCTGTCGTTCTTGTGGTCGGGTCGATTGAATCGTTCTTCATACCGGAGCTTTCCGGCGACGCCCAGAACTACCACAACCCGCTCAGCCTCCCCGCGTGGGACGGATTGGCCAACACCGTAAGCCAAGCTGTGACCTTGTTTTACGTTGCGTTCCTGGTGATTGCCGTTGCTGACGCCTTCCTCCGACTCCGGCGGTCTCGCGGTATCGAGAGACAGCAGTTCAAATGGCTCGCCTACAGCGGCCTTCTCCTTGCCCCCGCGATCATTTTCACCTCTGTCATGCCCACAAATTGGTGGTGGTCGGTGATCCCCCTGCTGATTGCCGCCAACGGGCTGGCCGGCAGCATCGGGCTCGCCATCGTCCGCTACCGCCTATATGACATTGATCGCCTGGTTTCGCGGTCGGTCTCCTACCTGCTGGTGGTCGGCGTGCTGTTCGGTGTCTACATTGGCTGCGTGCTGCTGATGACTACCGTTCTGCCACTCCGGGGCAGCGTCAGTGTGGTCATCGCGGTGCTTGTCGCGGTCGCGCTGTTCGCGCCCCTGCGGGCCCGGGCCCGGGCGGCGGTCGACAAGCGGTTCAATCGCTCCCGCTATGACGCGCAGGCCGTGGTGGATGCGTTCGCCGGGCGGCTTCTCGAACAGGTAACGCTGGAAGCGATCACCTCCGATCTCCTCCAGGCGGTCGACGAAACGGTTCAGCCCAGCCACGCCAGCCTCTGGCTTCGGAGTCCGTAACCCGAGCTCCAGCNNCCCGACCACTCTCTGATTGTGATGCCATCGCAGGCCCCACGGGGGCCGCGGTTGGGTAGCACATGAGCGGGCCGTTCGCGTCGCCGACGAGATGCCGACCGGCGACGAACGACAGGTCAGCGGCGCAGGTGGGCGAGCACGGCCTCCCGCCGGTCCGCATCATCGCCGNNGGGATCGTCGGGCCAGCCGTCGGGGTTGGCTCCGGGAGCCGTTCGGAGCGCCCAGGTCAGGGCCTCGGGCTCCGTCATCGGGCCGAGTCCTAGCGGATCATTCTCGACGGCCATCGCCATGAGGGCCGCCACGTCATCGCAGTAGGTCCGGCGAGCCATTGCCTTGCGGATCTGCGCATGGATCTCCGCGTCGGCGATCCCAGCGATCCCTCGTCCCAGGTCGGTCCGCTAATCCACGACGCGGCTGTGAAAAGCGCACACGAGAGGATTGCGGAGGCAGCGGCGACGGGCGCGCGCGTGGTGCAGGGCGGTACCAGCGTCGGGCGGTGCTTCGAACCGACGGTTCTTGGTGATGTCGCTCNNACCTACGATTCTTGTTGATGTCGCTCGCGAGGCACCCATGTACTGCGAGGAGACGTTCGCCCCGGTCGTCGTGGTCGAAGCCTTCGACCATGACGACGAGGCGGTCGGCATCGCCAACGCGACCCGCTACGGCCTGACGGCCTCGGTACTGACCAGGGATAGCGGCCGGGGTGTCCGGATCGCCGAGCGGCTTCAGGCTGGGGTGATCAACATCAACGGACCAACGATGTATGCAGAGCCGAGCCTGCCGATCGGAGGGGTCAAGGACAGTGGGTGGGCCCGACTCGGACCCTTCTCCGTGGAGAACTTCACCGACAGGATCACTGTCACCTTCCACGAGGGTGCTTCGAACCACCGGCTCTAAGCACCCTCGCCGCAGCGTCTAGGGTCGGGGGAAGGAGCCCTAGGCCCGCAGAACGGTCCGACGAGGACCTCGGGACTTGCTGCTCGGCAGTCCGGTTCCGCTGGAGACTGATCTAGGGCTCGAGATTCATTGGCGGGCAGACCTGGCGAAAGGTCGGCAGGTGCGTGCGAACAANNCAACCCGGTCGTCTTCACCACCAGCCAGTGACCCGGGGTCATGCTTGACCGCGAAGGCTGACGAATTCGTCATAGGGGCGTCACACCAATTGGCGATCCTTCCACCGTATCGTTACATCTCACTCAGGGGAGACTCCGGACAGTCACGCCCGGCGCTCCCTCGAGTTAGGAGGAATCGAAGGTATGGCGGGATCTTGGTACTTATGGCTACGAGATCGCTTGTGGGAGGCTGGCTCGGGCCACGCCACGGAAGAGGAAGGCCAGGGCATGGTCGAGTACTCGTTAATCTTGGTTCTTGTTGCGATCGTTGTGATCGCCATCATGACTTTGGTAGGGCACCGCGTTAGCGATGTCTTCTCGAATATCGAAAAGGGTCTCATCGGCTGATCCGTTCCACCGCCGAGTGACCCACCCCGCGTCAATCGACCGAGGCGGTGTCAAGCTTCGTTGGGAGCACGCCCGGGCCGGCTCCCGCTGTTGGCACCTTTCGTCGTGAGGTTCGAGATCGTTCCTTAGTGGAGTTCTCCTGGCCACTTCAATGGTAGCCGTGACGCAGATCCTGGCCAACTCCGATATCAACCGGACCGGCTCCCGGGCCCCGCAGGCTCACATCGAATTCTGAGCTTAACCCGAGATGATGGTCCAGGCTCCTCCCGGCACTGCTGAGGGTCTAATCCGAAGGGGCGACCACTCCCAGTAGCCACCTCCGCAGGATGGACGTGCGGGGTTGGCTTGACCTTCTAGATAGATGGGTGCGGCTGCAGTTCAGGTTGCGCCCCTGGTGCCAAAGTGGATCCGCGGGAAAGGAGCGAGGTCATCGCCGATTGAGAGTCGTCCGAGCCCTGATCCCCCGCTTTCTTACTGGACTGAGTTCGGACCCGACCACTGCGGACCGGCTCGTCCTGTTACTAGTCTCCCTGGTTGGGCTCAGGTTCGCCAATTGGTTGTGGCTCTCAGATCGCGTTCCCGGGAAAGGAGCTTTTGTAGCCAACGTGGCTCTCGAGATCCTCGCCTTCGCCGTCTTCGCGTTCCTGATCGCGCAGAGCTGTCGAACCACCTTGGCTCATTGGGTACAGGTACAATGTCCAGGCAGACTGCTGATCGTCAGCCCGGTGCTGGTCTTGGCCTGCTTCCTCATCGTTTCCTCCAGCATCGTTCACTCGCTGGTTTCCGGCGACCTCTTGATCGACGACGCCAATGCAATGGCGGTCTGTGGCGCCCAGGCCATAGACACTGGTCACGACCCGTATCGGGTATCGGAGATTGACTGCCTGAAGCGCCGAGGCCTTTCACCGACCCTGGCCACGCCGCTTCGCGTAGGACCATTCGCGAAGGTGCCGATATACCCCAGTCCATCCCAGATCACGGCTGCGATCGCTTCAGCGGAGGCCCGAGGCGGGACGAGTTCGGAATTTTCCGGGCTCGCCAAGCTTCCTTTAGACGCGCTCACCATGACGCCGGTGGCCAGGGCGTCGCCGGTGGTCAGGGCGCTCTGGACCCTGGGGGCGATGCTGGTTCTGGCAATAGCGGTGGTAGTTGCCGCCGGTTGGTTCTGGCCAGCGGCGCTGACGGTGGTCCTGAGCACCTACTTCATCCACGGGTCGGCTCTCAACTTCGCCAGCTTTGGCAACGCGGAGTCGGTCGCCTACGTACTCATGGCACTCTCAGTCCTGTGGATTCGCCGTCCGCTCCTCTCCGGTATCTGCCTTGGTCTGGCGATGGGATCCAACGAACTGGCTGTCTTCCTGCTGCCGGCATACGTGCTCATGTCGCTGGACACTCCTGGGAGGGTCCGTCGGCTGGTGGGCTTGGGTCTGGCCCTGCTACTTGGGGTGGGCCCCTGGTTGGTGCGCTACCCCGATGCGATCCCGACCGTGTGGCATTACCTGACGGCGCCCAGTTTCCCCCTGGGGTATGGTCCGGTCGAACTGGTGTCGGGCGGCGTGGTGAAGGCCCCGCCAGCGGTGGTACTTCTCGGTGCTTCCGGGCTGGTGATGCTGCTAATCCTGCTCTGGGGCTGGCGCTGGTCGGCCTGGCGGATCTCGGCCGGCGTGCTATTCCTCGCTGCCTTTTGGCTTAGCTGGCGAAGCCTCGACGAATACATTGCCCAGATCCCTCTCTTGGCGTTGGCGGCGATCCTGGCGCTGCTGCGCCCGGCCGACCGCCTTGACGTCTAACCGGCCGCGCGAGACCCGAAGCCCGAGCGCCAAGCGCAGTTGAGAGACGCCGCATCTAGTCCGCTCACCCTCCTAGACCCGGTGGTAGGGGATCAGCGAACGAGGCTAGGACGAAGTCTCGAAGGAAATCCTCATGTGTGGTGCGCTCAGCGCACGCAAATGAAGTCAAGTTCTCCCATAGTGCCTCTAGCCGCCCACATCTGGATCCCCCCCGCTCGACTAGGAACTGGATACGTGGCCGGGCGAGTGAGGCGGATAACCTGATGCGGAGGCTGTCGTCCTGCTGCAGAAATGGAGGCTCTCTGGGGCGTGCTACTAGGGTTCCGCTAGCGCAAGACACCGGACACAACCGCGCCTTATCTCGAGCTTCCCTGGCTGGTCTGTGTTACGCCGAACCCGACCTTCGCGATGGCTCCAACGGGCGGCGGCCCAGGGCAATTGCTGAAAGCACCGATCGGTCCTAGCCAAGCAACAGCGCGCTGCACCTCGCACCATTGGCGGTTAGCTTCAGAGGAGATCTTCGCCGGGGAAGAGTAGGCATGCGCGGTGAGGACCATGACCGCGGAACTGTGGGCTCCGTCTTCTTGGCCAGCGCACCTCGCCGGTACCCCAAACAACGTGAGGCGGCGAATGCTGGGTACCCGGGAGAGAGCGCCGCGACCTCCGCCACCTACGCCGGGTCGACTTGCCGTTCGAGACTCCCACGACGCCGCGCTACGTTCTGGGTGGCACGAAGAGAGCCCCAGATGGAATCCCCGGCGACCTTCGTGGCGGGTACGATTCGGGGCGCGTTGGGGGCTATGAAGGAGGCGTACCGGTGATCTGTTCGAAGTGCGGTGGGGACAACACCCCAGACCGCAGCTTCTGTGGCGAATGTGGAGCGCCGCTCGCTCGAGTGTGTATCGCCTGCGGTTCAGCAAACGCTGCGGCTGTCAAGTTCTGCGGGAACTGCGGAGCGCCGTT